>CANMHZ010000073.1 GCA_947497635.1 Helicobacteraceae bacterium
GTTTATATCAAAATCGTTGTCCTCTCTATCTTTGTCATCGTCGGATTGCAACATTTCGACATCAATAACATCCGTAATTTCTTCCCTTTTGGTTGGCAGGGTGTTTGGCATGCGACGAGTCTTATTATCTTCGCCTATCTCGGATTTGACGCGATCAGCACCGTCGCTGAAGAGACCAAAGATCCTACCAAAACAATCCCCAAAGCATTGATGCTCGCACTGGCATTTTCAACAATGTTTTTTATCCTTGTGAGCTTCACCCTCACTTCAATGGTAAGCTACAAAGAACTCGCAGTCCCTCATGCCCTTGCCTTTGCTATGATGAGAGTTGATGAGCCCTTTGTTGCTAGTATCATCGCTCTTGGAGCGGTTCTCACCATCACCACTGTTATGCTCGTCATGGGGCTTGGATTTACCCGTGTCGCGTTTGCCCTCTCCCGTGATGGATTTTTGCCCAAACAACTTTGCGAAATAAATCCAAAAACAAATACCCCTTTTAAGCTCACATTATATGGTGGTCTTTTTCTCGCAAGTTTGGCTGGATTTTTTCCCCTCAAAGTGTTAGCGGAACTGGTTAATATCGGGACACTATTTGCGTATTTCATCGTCGCTATTGCTATCATTATTTTACGCCGAAAAGGGTTAGTGGGAAGTTTTCGTGTTCCGATGTTTTGGATTCTTATTCCACTAAATTTTGCACTGTTGATTTTTATTATGGCAGGACTTGAGGTTCATACGTGGATACGGTTTGGCGTTTGGAGCAGTATTGGAATCGCTATCTACTTTTTGATGCGACACCGACTCTCAGCGCAATCACAATAGTGCCATACCGTGCTTGACACGGTATCCGTAGGTATAAACTAACTCCGAGGGGCAATCGTAATTGTATAATTCCCCGCCAACTGGGTTAAGATAAACTGATGCTTCTTACAATAGTTCTTTTCCATTCGCTCCAATAATCGCTCGGCCTCTTCTTTCGCATCATTACTAGTCCTGAATTGTTGCTGTTCTATCTCTCCATCACGCATAAAACAACGACAAGGATTTTTCACTTCTACTTTATACGTCATCCTGATCTCCTAAAAATCGAAAATATCGTCTAAATTCTCTTCTCCACCTTCTACATGATCATCCATTGTTAAAATAGACTCGATCATTTGAGCATTAGCAATAATTGTATCATCCATATAATTAACTGAGCTTGCCCCTTCACTAAAGATCAAACGAATCCACATACTTAAATCCCGTCCAAATGCGGTACACATTGGGGCAAGATCACGCGCTTTTTTCATAAATTGATCCGCGTGGGTAACAATACTGTTTCCCATAGAAGCAAGCGCTTGACCGATCAAATAACTATCAGTATACCCTGTCGTCACCCGACTGATTTGTTGAAGATTATACGCAATCTCCTCTACTTCATGAGCTTCAATTTCCCCACCAACAACCATCATAAGAGAGTTTAATTTCCCTATATATTCTCTCAACTCTTCCAAATCATCCTCATCCATATAATCATAGACATTGAGAATCGTTTGCGCCGAAGCATAAGGCGTTGCCATAACAATGGGCTCTGCTACTGCTGCAATCGGCTCCACTACTTTGTACTCATGCGTCAAATGTACAGAAGCTTTTTTCTCACGAACAACACGTATTGAAAGCTTTTCTTCGGTAAGTTTATAATCAGTAACATCCGAATTTTTAATCAGAAGCAACTTGACAATCTTGGGATTAATGCCACTGAGTCCAACCATTGTCATATACAAATGATCGTCCGCATCTTCGATAATAACCTGTATATTTATTCCCAGTTTGACCCCAACAGACCCTATGGCATAAATCGTACGTACGGCAGCACTCAGAACTTCACTGCCCGCACTCTGATCAAGAAGATAATATTCCCAAAACTCTGCAAGCTCATCATCATTGCGAATATAAAAAAGAAGCTTTCGACTATAAGTCTCTTGAGTAAACAGATTGGCAGGGCTAGGATTAAATCGTTTATGTACCACATTACGAGAATCAATTAAAGCAAAATAGTGATCCAAACGCGCCATAAAAACATTCACGTCAATGGGCTTGGCGATATAATCTTCTGCTCCATTCGTTAATATCTCTTTTTGTCGATTAATATCATCAATTGCCGATACCGCAATAATCATAACTTTCGCGTCCTGCTGACGGATTCGCTTAGTTGCTTCGATACCATCCATAACGGGCATCATAATGTCCATAAAGATAAGGTCGAAATGATCACTTTCCGCAAGAACACACGCTTCTATTCCATTGACGGCTTCCGCAATACTTAAAGGGAGAGTTTTCTCACTAGCATACTCTTCCAACAGCGCATGAATTAACATCCTATTGTTTTCATTATCATCAACTATCAGTATCTTTTTCATAATCTCACTACTTTGTTAATTTCTTATATGTCTATTATAACCTATTTAAGAGTTCTTCTACAAAACGGCGGTAATCTTTGATACCTCGAGAGCGTTCCTCATCACTAACCGTGGGATTTCCCCCCTCAAATTGATTCGAGAGCTTAATATCAATCCCTATTGGGGTAAAAAGTTTCTCTTTTCCAAACTGTGTTTTGATTTTAGCAATAGCATCACGATGTTCTGGTATATGGGGATTAACCATCACAGGGAGTATCCCCACATTAGGGGTGGGTTGTCCATTAAACGAAGCATTTTGATAAATAGCTCTCATCATCTGTCCCACAGCAACAACCCCCAAATGATGAGGAACAAAAGGGATCACAACTGCATCAGCAACTTCAAGGGCATTTTTGAGGAGCGAATCAAAAGTAGGCGGGGTATCAATAACGACGTAATCGAAAAATTCATGGATACTTTCCCCATAAAATCGATTTTTAAGTATTCCCCTAAGATCACCGTTTTCATATACATCAAAAAATTCTGTTGCAGGAGAGAGTGTAAGCTGATCATAGACGGTCGAAACGAAAGTTTCACTTAGCGTTTTACCAAAGAAAACAGAGTGAACCCCATTATCAAAAGAGGCGCTGGAACCTACCCCCATAGAAGCATGGGCTTGTGTATCCAAATCGATCAACAGCACGGAGCCAAGCTTAGCCAACTCACAGGCTAAATTCACCGCTGTGGTTGTCTTTGCCGATCCACCTTTACGATTACTGACAACAATGGTTTTCATGCTCTCTCTTTACCCACAATGTTCATCGCCCACATCAAATCCTTCACATACCTTTTGATAAAGCTTGACCTCTGAACCAAAGCGGTACTGTGCCGTATAAAGCTTTTGATACGCAAATATTAGTTGTAATATCCCTAAATGAATATCATCACACTCCGTAAAATCAAACAAGAGAGATTCTGGAGAGGAAAGTTGCAAATAGTCTCTCAATGTACCAAGCTCATCCTCATAAATAACCCCACTAAACGTTACTGTATTATTTTCCATTACTATAGACATTTTTTACTCCTTTACGGGCATAGAGACCGATTTAATCACATTGACCAATCGCTCAGAGAGTTCGACAACCCCTTCAAGCTCTACAAAATCACTGCCATTATCATGTCTCGCTAAATGTTTTAACATAGAGGGATCCAATCTCACTATATCTTCGATTTTATCGACTTTGATCCCAAAATATTCCTCATCTCGTTGATAAATAAGTAATTTTTGCATTTGACCTGAGATAGAAGGACTCATTGCACGCATTTCATCCAGCTTGGCGGAGGTAAAATCAAAAATAGACCCTATATCCGATTGAAACATTTCCATCGCTTTTTTGGGATTACTTTCTCGAATAGCCATGATTTCTTTCCCTTTCTCATGCAATTTTGCGTGCATAGGGCGAAGAACTTTAAGAACATTTAAAACCTTCTCATCATGGGTACTATAGCTATCAAGCCATTTTCCAAATTGACAGGCATGAGGATCAAACGTTAGGGTAAACGCATGATCTTCTTCAAGAGCTTGAAGCAATGTTTTAACCCAGCGAATATGATCGTCTTTCGAGCGTACAAACAACGCAGCAATTTCCTCTTCATGGGGAGGCAATGCCATCATTTGACGAAAATTGACTACTTTACTCACCTTATTTTCATACGACATCATCCCCTCGACAAAAGGGTGCGAATTGGGAATAGGGGTAATAGAGGGAACTTGAACAATCCGCCGAATTGAGGCGACTTGAAGTGCATAATAATTACCGCCAATTGTAAAAACAATATAGTCATTCACTAAAAATCCTTTACTTAACTAGCTTGTGCATGATCGTGAGCAAGAACATGAGAAATTCCGAGAATACCAAGCGGATCAATCGCCATAATAATCTGACCATTCCCTAGCAATGCAGTTCCACTAAAAATTGGGTGTTGTTCCATAATTCCTTCAAGCGGTTTTTGGACAACATCCAGCTGACCTAATAAGTCATTGACAACAACAGCAAGTAAATTCCCTTTGATACTCAACACGACGATAGGGAGCGCTTTGTTCTCAAGAGCTTTCTCATCGAGCATACTTTTTGCAAACAAGAGAGGGATGACTTCACCACGTAAATAGATGAATGGCTCATTTTGAAGATATTCAATCTTTGATGATTCAATTTTTACCGTTTCGGAAACGCTATCCATTGGGAAACCATAGTGAACTCCTCTCATCATAACGTGCAAAAGCGATGTCACCGCAAGAGATACAGGGATAGAGAGATAAATCGTCGTCCCTTGATTCGGAAGTGTTTTAATACGAATCGTCCCCCCGAATCCCTCAATCGATTTACGCACAACATCCATACCCACACCGCGACCACTGTATTCACTGATTGTTTCCGCTGTAGAGAGTCCCGGAAGCATCACTAGTTCCGCTTTTTGTTCGTCACTCATTCCCTCAATTTGATCGAGCGTCAATAACTCTTTTTCCAACACTTTTTGAACAACACGGTCAATATTGATCCCCGCACCATCATCCCGAATCTCAATAATAATTTTATCACTTTGAGGGTAGGCTTTGAGGGTAATCAAACCATCAGGATTTTTCCCTTTTTGGACTCGAATATCGGGGAGTTCGATACCATGATCGAGAGAATTTCGCATAATATGAATCATCGGATCAGCAAGCATCTCGATCATATTTTTATCCAATGTGGTCTCTCCCCCCTCCATTGTTAGTATCACTCTCTTATTAAGGTTTTTGGAAATATCGCGTACCAATTTTGGATAACGGTCAAATACATAAGAGATAGGGAGCATTCGCATCGACATAATCAAATCTTGAAGTTGCTCAGTGAGACGATTAATGAACGTATATTTTTCCATAATCGCCCGTTTCGTCCCTTCATGCGTCATTTCATGTACCCCATCGGCAAGATAAGGGAGTGAATTTTTAGCAACCAAAAGTTCCCCAACGACATTCATAAGATGATCAATAGACTCTTGCTCAATTTTTACCGTTTTTCCAATGACGCTTTTTTTGACTCCACCACTATGAAGCTCCAATTCCACTTTTGTTTCTGCTTGAACAGGCGCAGGAGAACTTTTGATACTAGCGTGTACTGGTGTCGCCACAGTTGGCGCTTGCACTACAGGAGCTTCGAAAAAGGAAGATGCTTTTGGTGCAATAATGATCTCTTCAGGTACGTTTTGAACATGAATCTCTTTAACAACAGGGGCTGATTTTTCTTCTAACCCAAGTTCTTGTCGTAGCCACGTGATCATCGTTTCTTTCGAAGAAAACTCGATTGGCATTGTCTCACAATAGCCACTAATATAATGGGTCAACATCCCCTTCACTCGCTCTACTACCTCAGGGTCATCCAACCATTCAAGCGCCTGAAGCTGTTGTTTTAACACGGCTTGAAGTTTCTCAAGTGCATTTTTATCCAAAGTAGGGAAAGAAGTCTCATTAACTGCATCTGGACTCTCTTCCAGAGAACTGGTACTTGGTACCTCATCTTGAAAATTTGGATCATAGACGTAAACATGCCCCAGTGGCAGCTGAGCAAAAAAGGATTTCAATAAACCCAAACTTTCCATCTCAACTGCCCCTATAAGATCAAGAAGACGATGAAGCTGGGTACTTTGAATTGTATCTTTTCCGATCAACGGCAAGGTATTGGTGATTTTTTGCACAATTAATGAAATATTTTTTGTATCAATTTGGTGAGTACACTCTGCTGCAAGCTCTTTCAGAATATCAAGAGTATGACCGTCCTCACCCTCATCAATTGCTAACAATGTGACAATATCAAGAGGATAAAAGGTCAGCTCATCGACAAAGTTAAACAGCGCATCGCTAATCTCTTCATACGTGGCATAAATAAAGGCTGTCATCCTCAATCGTAACAATAATCCCTCTGGATCATCAAGTCCTGAAATAAGCGATTTAGCACT
>CANMHZ010000074.1 GCA_947497635.1 Helicobacteraceae bacterium
TACTCTCATGATGGGGACAATGATAAATGTGACTAATAGTAACACCAAGAGTTTTGAAATGCTCCACCATCCAGTGACTTAGTTGTGCAAAATCCTCTTCACTGTAATATCCCCGTGAAATCCCCGACTGATTGGTAACAATGATGATAAGATAGCCATTTTCTTGATAGGTACGACACACCTCGACGATGCCCTCCATAAGTTCAAAATCTTCAATCTTATGCAGATAGTTTTTCTCAATATTAACAACCCCATCACGGTCGAGGAAAAGAGCCTTAGGCAACCCCGCCCCCAAAAAGCTCTTTTTCGATGATATCACAAAGAATATGCCCGATAAGAATATGAGATTCCTGAATACGCGGTGTCGCATTTGAGGGGATAACGATTGCAAAATCCGCCATTTGTGCCAT
The DNA here is from genome assembly GCA_947497635.1 of Helicobacteraceae bacterium. Lineage (GTDB taxonomy): Bacteria > Campylobacterota > Campylobacteria > Campylobacterales > Sulfurimonadaceae > Sulfuricurvum. The sequence continues at coordinate 411 of CANMHZ010000074.1, forward strand.
TTTTCCCCCATCTCTCCCGACGAGTGCAACCGTTATAACCCCTCTATCTTTCGCCGATTCGAACGCATTGAGTATATTTTGCGAATTCCCAGAGGTGGAGATACCGATAAACAAATCCCCCTCTTGAGACATCCCCTCCAACTGACGGGAAAAGACTTTATCATACCCGTAGTCGTTTCCGATAGCAGTGAGATTGGAACTATCCGTCGTCAATGCAAGCGAAGGGATAGATGGGCGATCAAACCCATAACGCCCCACTAGCTCTGCCGCAATATGCTGTGCATCCGCCGCTGAACCGCCGTTACCTGCGATCATCGTTTTTTTACCTCGTCGATACACTGCCACACACTCTTGAGCCACCGTAACAATCGTATTCAAAAGTGCATCGTTTTCTAAAATAGCTTGTTTCGTTGCCGCTGAATCGGCGATTTGTTTGATGATGTAGTTTTTCATTTAAGTCCTTTTTTAAATATTTTTAAAATGGCATACCGCCAAGATTCCGTTTTAATAACGCAAGAATTCTTGGACGAGCTCCCCCTGTCGTATTAAAACCTAACCCATAGCGATAAATTTCAGGAACATAAAAGCGTTCATTAACAGCTAATTCTTTATCCTCATATATTATGCCAAGATCACTCAAAGCAGATAATTGTTCCCGAGACAATGTCATATCTTCGGGTTTAAATGGAAGTTTCTTTTCAGAAATACTATCAAGTTTTTCTTTCCATTCACGTAATGCCTTAATTTCCTTTACTGCTTCCTCTACTTTTTCTTTACTACATTCAGGTATAGCTTTACGAATAGCTTCAGGAGCTAATACTCGATCATTCCAAACTCCTGATCCTACATTTACCATTTGCAATGCAGCAAACTTCAAAAATCGTACTATATCACGTGCTTGTAACTGCCCTTTTAAATCACATAGTGCCGCAAAAATCCATCGTGCTGAATTAGCTTCTTTTGAACCGTTTTTTCCAAGCTTTTTACCCCATAATTTTTCAAGTCCATCCAAAAGTTTATCCATAGTATATTTGTCCGCAGATTCACTTTTTGCCCCTATTATATTTGCTTCTCCACAAATCCAATAGGTCAAACGAAGAAAAGTTTCAGGTGTCCATACCAATTTAAAAGCGGCAAATCTAGCCTCAAATTGTGAAGAGTTTTGCTTTATAACTGTTCGCACATAATCTTGCCGAGCAAAACAAATGAAACCTAATGCAGAACTGTTTAATTCATCAATCCAATCTGTGAGTCGAAATAAAGCATCTATTGCATCGGCATGATTACTCTCATTTGGTGAATCAAAAAGATCTTCTATTCCATCAACCAAAATAATAATTTGCTTGTTCTGATTCTTAACAAATGTATTCAAATCTGCTAAACGCTCTCCCCCCAATTCAAATGCAAAGAGAATCTCACGTCGCCAAAATGTATTCCACTCAATTGTTTTATTGTTTAAATTTTCAGCAATTCTTACTTTTAGTTCTTGAAATGAATACTCTTTATCCACTAATCCAAATTCAGAAAAACAATGTTTTCTACATGCGTCAACAGAGTGTTTTGATTCTTTTTCTAAATTACTTGAAAGCAAAAAGGGAAATATTAATATATCATTTGAACTACGAGCTACACCATCAATTTGAGTTAGAAATTTTTGCCAACTATTTTGTTTACAAATTTGTATAAAATTAAAAGTTTTACCCGCACCTTTTGAACCAATCGAAACAATACTTGGCAATGTTTGGGAAAAATGTTTAGTCATATTACGCAATGGCTCTGTAACTAACATACTATCACTAGCACCAGTTTCAGCAAATTGAAACTTTTCGCAAACGTCATATAGTTTTTTTGCTTGTGCTGATATATTTTCAGGAACTTGCTCTGATACTATATTAGAAACATTATTGATTTCACTAGCCCATGAAACGGCTATTTTAAACAATGAAGATTGTTGTAATACATCAATTGCTTTACTTACATTATTAATGTTCATAAAGTTAGATTCAAAATTAGCTTCTAATATCTCAACTGATTTCGTTAAACATTCTTCATCTTCGTGCTCAAACGTATAGGCTTCATTAATTACTTCTATTGCTTTTGTATAATCAGGTAATCTTTTTAAATCATCCGTCAACATACTTAAAATGATTGTAGGGGGCTCTGTAAACTTATTAAAAGTACTAAGACGATCTAAAATAATTTTAATACCTGTGATTGATTGTAACGTGATGGTACTTACAATAAAACGTTCAATTCTTGGGTCGAATAATAATGTACTAGACAATTCACTCACACCAGCACGTAAATCTATAAAAATAACAGAGACATCAAGATATTTACCTAAGCTATGTAAATAATCACTAAGTTGCCACGGATTGTCAGGATTTCGTGCAAGATGTTCAGGTAAAACAGGCATATCTAAAATTTCACGTACATCCAATGCAGCAGGTAAAATAAATACTTCCTTGTTTCCATCAATAGTCAATGATGTTTTTTTTAATTCATTTGCAAAATATTTTAAAGTTGTATCCGTATCAATAGGAGGATAGTGCAATCCTTCCATCAATTTAATAAATGAAACGGTAGGTCTATTTGTTTTTTCTAGCCAAAAGCTTATTCCCGGTGCTTCAAGGTCTGCATCTATCACTAAGATTTTAACTGGCTTTTCTTCAGTAGATTTAACACATGCACTAACATACGTCATAAGGGATGTAGTTCTACCGACACCACCTTTAAAGGAATCAAATACCACTATTTTTGGACCATCTATCCATGGTAAAGGTTGCATAATTTGCATCTCTTCTTGATACGCCAAATCACTCCAAAGCGGATATTTTGACAATTTTCCATCATAATATTCTTCGATTGTATACGTAATAGGATAAGAAGTATTTCCTATCTCTAAAATGATATTATTGGTTGATTCATCAAATTTTTTAGAAAAATTCGCAGCTAACCACTCTTTCGCCCTATTTTCATTTTCTAAATCGTTAATAAATATTTCAACACCATCACTATAACACGTAATATTATTGATACCATTGTCAAAGTGAGTGAGATTATTGGTTAATTTTTTAAAAGCTCTTTCGACATCTAACCATGTGTGGAATTTCTCATTTAAAATATTGGTCATCTAAGCTCTCCTTTGATCCAGTCACTTATTTTACACAGCTGTTGCTCAAATACTTCATCATTTTCTGGATCAATAAGCTTACCACCATAACGCCAAGCTTGATTTAACTCACTGCTTAAAGGTTTTCGGCTGATTAATTTCCCATTTTTTTTGTAGAGAGGCAATTCAAAATGAGATGTCAATCTCAATCCTCGACCAGCTTTTAACTCATCTAACAAATGGTTAATATCATGACTAAACATTTTTTCTGATACGGTACTACTATCAAATAAATCAAGATTCATTCGTTTTAAATATACGGCTTTTAATCCACATTCTACAGAATAAAATAAAAGTAATCGATGAGCATTGGTCTTACTAGCTACTGACCATCCATTATAGGTCAATAAATTTGCATTTCTCAATTCACGATAGGTGAATGGTATTGCCATCTTCTCTCCACTTTAGTAAAACTTCTAAAATCATACCTATCGATAGGATATAAACTAATATTTTATCCCCGTAACCGAACGCACCTTCTCAATAATCGGTTGCGCAACAGCACTCGCTTTCATCGCACCATTTTTTAAAATCTCACGTACTTCATCCTGATGTGCTTCATAATATTCACGCTTTTCACGATAAGGGCGAAAATAGTCCCACAACACTTCGGCAAGGTAGAGCTTAAAATGACCATGCCCCTCTCCTCCGCGCATATATCGCTCTTGCAATGCGATACGCTCATTGGCATTAAGGAAAAGTTTGACAATATTATAGACATTGCACCCCTCGAACTCTTTTGGCTCTTCCACTCCGATTAGTTCGGTCACAATCTTTTTGATAGTTTTAAGCTGGCTTTTCTCTTCACCGAAAATCGTGATAGTGTTTCCGTAACTTTTCGACATCTTCTGCCCATCCGTACCGGGGACGGTAGCAACATTTTCATCAACTTTAAATTCAGGAAGGGTAAAAATATCACCGTATTGATTGTTAAATTTGAGAGCAATATCCCGCGCAATTTCAACGTGCTGTATCTGATCTTTTCCCACAGGGACGACTTGCGAACCAAAGAGTAAAATATCCGCTGCCATGAGGACAGGATACGAAAAAAGGCTATGATTGGAAGCAATTCCACGGGCAGTTTTATCTTTATAACTGTGAGCACGTTCAAGCAATCCCATAGGGGTAAATCCAGAAAGTATCCAGTAAAGCTCTAGCACCTCTTTCACATCCGACTGCACCCAAAAGGTACTTTGATCGGGATTCATCCCTAAGGCTAAGAAATCAGTAGCCGCTTGCATCGTGAGGTGGCTCAAACGTCCACCATCACTAAGCGAAGACATTGCATGATAATTGGCGATAAACGCAAACACTTCATGATCGTTTTGTGATTCGATCATCGGGAGAATCGAACCAAAATAATTTCCAATATGTAAATCGCCTGATGGCTGAATACCTGTTAAAACGCGCACGAGCACTCCTTGAATAAGAATAATTTTACCCAATAGTGACTTAAGCTTTCTCTTAAGAAAAAGTATGCTAAATTACCGTCATATCAAGTGTAAAAGGATTTAAGATGAATGTTCAAATTCGCGCAAAAGAGATCACCCTCACCCCTCACCTAAACGGTCACATTGAGACTGCTATTGAAAATTTTAAACGTTACCATTTGGATATTACAACTGTAAATGTTCTTATTGCCAAAGAAAAACAAGGGGTCAGTGTCGAATTTGACATCCATATCGCTCATGCACAGCCTGTTGTTATCTCTGATACAGATCATAATCTTGACGCTGCCATCGATTTGGCAATTGAGCGTGCCAACAAAGCACTCGGAAGATTGCACGACAAAATGAAAGATCACCACGCGACTCCACTTCGCGATATGGAAGTCCCGGGAGAAGAAGTAGCCCAAACGGAAGCAGAATAATACTGCAATGAGTAAAATCAACGTTGTATGCCCCCACTGTGGGGGCGTGAATGCCATCCCTCTCAAAGAGTCCTATACCAAAGCTGCTTGCGGTCATTGTAAAAACTCCCTTCTCGATACCAAGCCACTCTCTGTTGATGTCTCTTCCTTTGATCGATTGATGCTCAATGATGAACGTTTAATACTCGCTGATTTTTGGGCACCGTGGTGTGGACCGTGTAAAAGTATGGCTCCCTCATTCGAAGAAGCAGCACGAAGTTTCCCCCTCAAAGCTCAGTTTATCAAAATCAACACCGAAGAAGTTCAACAACTAGGGTCACGTTTTGGTATCCGTTCTATCCCTACCGTCATCGCCTTTAAAAATAATCACATCGTTGATCAGTTTAGCGGTGCACTACCTACCCCTCAAATTATTGCTTTTGTCAAAAAACATCTGTAGCGATTAATCTCTTTTCGCTACACTTCCTCACTTTATTACGAGGAAAAAAAATGTACAGTTGGATGCTCTGGTTTCATATTATCTCAATGGTCTCATGGTTCGCCGTCCTCTTCTACCTCCCCCGTCTCTTTGTTTATCATGTCGAAAACGCTAATAACACAGGATTTCTTGAGGTTATTCATATTATGGAGATGAAGATTTATAAATACATTGGTATTCCTGCATTTTGGGCAACACTACTATCGGGTATCGCCTTGATCGTGATGTCCACACAGCATTATGGAATGAATGTCTTTGCTATGGGAGGATGGATGCACGCGAAACTTACCCTTGTAGCGATTCTCGTCGCTTACTTTTTTTCATTGGGACATTATCGCCTCAAACTAAAAGAGAACGCTA
>CANMHZ010000075.1 GCA_947497635.1 Helicobacteraceae bacterium
GGATTTTCATAACCAATCGGATTTGTTTCAACTCTCATTGATTTATGAAAAACTGCTCAAAGATATGGGGAGTGATGGGGGGAACAGTGGGGAGTTTTATACACCGCGTCCCCTTATCAAAGTAATGGCGGACGTTGTTAATCCCCAAATCGGACAAACGATTTACGATCCTGCGGTCGGAAGTTGCGGATTTCTCATCGAAGCGTATAACCATATTCGATACATTGATCCCAAAGCGAATAAGCAACGGGATATTTCTGTCGATCAGTTGAAGTTTTTGAGTGAGGAGTCCTTTTTCGGAAATGAGAAGACACCGTTGTCGTATGTGATGGGGGTGATGAATATGATTTTGCACGGCATCGAATCCCCCAATATTGCCAAGACCAATACCCTCACAAAAGACATCCGAGGATTGGAAGAGAAAGATCGTTACGATATTATCCTCGCCAATCCCCCTTTTGGCGGAAAAGAGAAAGAACAAATTCAACAAAATTTCCCTATCAAGTCCAATGCGACCGAGTTACTCTTTTTGCAACACATGATGAACAGTTTGAAAGTAAATGGGCGATGCGGAGTCGTTATCCCTGAGGGTGTTTTATTTCAAACCAATAATGCGTTCCAAGCGGTCAAAAAAGAGCTATTAGAGCGTTTTAATGTCCATACAATACTTAGTTTGCCATCAGGGGTGTTTTTGCCCTACAGTGGCGTTAAAACGAATGTTATCTTTTTCGATAGAAACGGCTCGACTTCGGAAATATTTTATTACGAACTTAATCCCTCATCGAAACTCACCAAGAACAAGCCTATCAACAATGACCATTTTAAAGAGTTTTTGGAGATTTGGCAAGAACGAAAAGAGACTCCAAACAGTTGGATTGTCAATATAAACGATATAAAAGACTATGACATCAGTGCCAAAAATCCTAATAAAAATGAAGCCATCGACCATAAATCACCGATAGAGTTGGTGGAGAATATCAAACTCAATACGGCTGAGATTAATGATTTGATGAATGAGATTGAAGAGATTTTGATGGGGGAAAGAGATGCGTAGATGTTTTCCCTCTAGCAAAGCCAAAGGGCGTCCCGAAGGAAATTACGAAAATTATATCCAAAAGAGTTTAAAAGTAATGAATGGAAAATATAATGAAAAAGTTTAATGAATGGAATGAGGTCAAAAAAGAGACTGAGCATATAGCCGAAAAAGTCTACTTTAAAGAAAGAGATATTTTTTGGACTAGAATTGGTGAAAATATAGGCTTTGAACAAAACGGCAAAGGAAATGAGTTTCAACGACCGATTTTGGTAGTAAAAAAATATACAAATGATATGTTTCTTGGAGTGCCACTTTCTACGACTATCCGAGATGGTAGTTTCTATTTTTCATTTACTTTAGATAATAAAACAAGTACAGCACTATTGGTTCAGCATAAACTATATAGTAATAAAAGATTAATGAGAAAAATGGGGATGATGAACAAGGATGATTTTGAAAACCTAAAAACGAAACTTCATGATTTGATTTTTGGGGAAGATTTTTGCTCTTCCATAAAGAAGAGCGATCCCGAAGGAAATTGTAATAGCGATTATACAACAAATAAAATAAATAATGCAAGTAGCGATGATGAGTGAATTGTATGAACTTCCAAATGGATGGGAATGGAAAACACTAAGTGAATGCACAGAGTTGATTACAAAAGGTACGACTCCAACTACAAATGGATATAAATTTTTAGATAAAGGAATTAATTTTCTAAAAATTGAAAATATTGTAAATGGAAAGATTGATTTATCTACTATTGAGATGTACATATCTGAAGAAGCACATCAATCACAAAAACGGTCACAATTAGAAGAAAATGATGTACTGTTTTCAATTGCTGGTACTATTGGAGATACTGCTATTGTAAAAAAAGAGCATTTACCAATGAATACAAATCAAGCTATTGCTTTAATAAGACCAAAAAAGATTTTAAATTCTTCGTTTTTAAGATATTCCCTTTTATCAATTGTTTCTGAAAATACAAAAGACAAACAAAGAGGTGGAGCGATAAAGAACATATCACTTGGTGATATAAAAGAACTTATGTATCCTCTTCCCCCTCTCCCCGAACAACAACGCCTTGTTAAAAAAATAGATTCCCTCTTCGAAAAAATCGACAAATCCATCGCACTTCATCAAAAAAATATCGATGAAGCCAATGCGTTTATGGGAAGTGTTTTGAATGAGGTTTTTGGGGAGTTGGAAGTCGAAAAGGGTGTATCATTAAAAGATATTACCACCAAAATAGGAAGTGGTGCAACTCCATCTGGAGGACAAAAAGCTTATAAAACAGAAGGCATAAATTTAATTAGAAGTATGAATGTCCACGATTACGGCTTTAGATTCAAAAATCTTGCTTTTATAGATGATACTCAAGCTAAAAAATTGAGTAATGTAACGGTCGAAGCAAATGATGTTTTATTGAATATTACTGGAGCTTCTGTTGCAAGATGTTGCATCGTTGATGAATCAATCTTACCTGCTAGAGTCAATCAACACGTTTCGATAATTAGATTAAAAAACGATATGTTACCAAGATTTTTACACTATTATTTGATAAGCCCTTCAATTAAATCTGATTTATTATTTAGCTCATCAGGTGGGGCAACAAGAGAAGCTATTACCAAAAGTATGATAGAAGGCTTCACTGTTCCACTTCCTTCAATATTAATCCAACAAAAAGTCGTCAACTATTTGGATTCTGTTTCTCAAAAAATGGAAAAAGTAAAAACCATTCAGAAAGACAAAATGGCAAATCTAAAAGCCCTCAAAGCGTCACTTCTGGATAGAGCGTTTCGGGGGGAACTGTAACTGTCTATTCACAGTATAATTTCAAAACCAATAACTAGGAGCAATAAATGAACGAACCTAAAACAATTTATTTAAAAGACTATACCCCCAGTGATTATATGATTCCAATGTGTACCCTCGAATTTATCATTGATAACGGTTCGACACGTGTGGATAACGTGATGGAGATTCGCCGTCAGAACCCTGATGCCAAAGTGTTGCATCTGAATGGGGAGATGATGGATTTGGAACTTTTGTGGGTGGATGATGTTCTCTATGATGAGACAATGTACACATTGGAAGAGGATGCTCTACTCATTCCATTGGACGTAGACAGTGCTCGTATTCGCGTTATTACAAGGCTTTATCCCGATGAGAATACGGCATTAGAGGGGCTTTATCGCTCAGGCGGTATTTGGTGTACCCAAAACGAGCCAGAGGGGTTTCGTCGTATCACCTATTTTATCGACCGTTCTGATGTCATGACGCGCTTTACTACCAAAATCATTGCCAACAAAGAAAAGTGCCCCGTTATTCTCAGTAATGGCAATCTTCGTGGTACGGCAACGCTGGAGAATGGAAAACATCTGGCGATTTGGGAAGATCCGATCCCCAAACCCTCCTATTTATTTGCCTTGGTCGCGGGTGATTTGGGGAGCATTCACGATACGTTTACCACGATGAGTGGCAAGAAAGTCGATTTGGCGATCTATTGCGATAAGGGGAATGAGGAAAAATGTCACCATGCGATGCGCTCATTGAAAAAGTCGATGGAGTGGGATGAGGTCATTTACGGCAGAGAATACGATCTTGAAGTCTATAATATTGTTGCCGTCGATAGTTTCAATATGGGGGCGATGGAGAACAAGGGGCTGAATGTTTTCAACTCCCATTATGTCTTGGCCGATGAAACAAGTGCGACCGATGGGGATTTTATGGGGATTGAGAGTGTTATCGCCCATGAGTATTTTCACAACTGGACGGGTAACCGTATCACGTGCCGAAGCTGGTTTGAACTCACCCTCAAAGAGGGGTTGACGGTTTTTCGAGATCAACGGTTCAGTGCTGATATGAATTCCCAATTGTTACAGCGCATTGATGATGTCAAATCATTGCGTGAACGGCAGTTCGTCGAAGATGCAGGCCCGACCGCTCATCCGATCAAGCCTATAGAGTACATCGAGATCAATAACTTCTATACGGCAACGGTCTATGAGAAGGGGGCGGAAGTTATTCGAATGCTTCATACTTTGCTAGGAGCTGATAAGTTTCGTCTGGCGATGGACAGCTATTTTGAAAACTTTGATGGTCAAGCGGTGGGGACAGAGGAGTTTTTGTGGGCAATGCAAACGCAAAGTCCGATTGATCTGACCCAATTTAAACGATGGTACTCTCAAGAACGCACCCCGACATTGAAAATTAGCAGTCAGTATGATGAGAATGCGCAAACGTTGAGCTTAACCATCACACAACATATCCCCAAAGATACACACTCTCGTGAACAATTGCCGTACGCATTTCCTTTGGCTATGGGACTTTTGGATTCGAACGGGAATGAATACCCACTTAAAAGCTCCAATGCGACAATGATTCATGAGGGGATTATGTGGATTGATGAAGCGACGACCACCATTACCTTTGATGAGGTTCACGAGGCTCCAAAACTCTCTTTGAACCGCAACTTTAGCGCACCTGTGAAGATTGAGTGTGCTGAGGTAGATTATCCCTTCTTGATGGCGCATGACACCGATGGGTTCAATCGTTACGAAGCGTCACAGCTTTTTGGGATGGAGACGCTCGAAAAAATGATGCAAGGGGGTGAAATTGATCCCCGATTTATAAAGGCGTATGGTGTTGTGTTACAAGACGATGCACTCGAACCGATGTTTAAAGCCGAACTTTTAGGACTTCCCTCTATTAGTACGATGATGCAGCGTCAAGAGATTCTCGATGTGGAAGCGATTCATAATGCTCTTGAAACACTGAAAAAACGGTTGGCGGATGAATTTAAAGCGGTATTGTTCAACGCTTTAGAATCGCTTTATGAGCCTGAAAATAGTGAGATTGATGCACTTAGTATGGCAAATCGTGCACTCAATAATCGTTATCTTGGGCTATTAATGGTTCTTGAAGAGGAGACAATTTCGCACGTTGCACGTAATCATTACGACGAATCGATTAATATGACAAACCGTTTGGCAGCATTGGAACTTTTGGAAAACTATGCTCCGAATCAAGCAGGCGAAGCGTTGGCAGATTTTTATCAAAAGCACGCACATGAGACGCTAATTATGAATAAATATTTCGCATTACGGGCATCATCACGTCGTGAGGGGACATTGGAAAGAGTTAAAGCGCTTCAAAATGACCCTGCGTTTGATTCCAAAGTTCCGAATCTCGTGCGGGCATTGTATGGTTCTTTTTCTCGGAATATGGTAGCGTTTCACGCTATTTCAGGGGAGGGGTATCAATTCATTGCCGATAAAGTGATTGAGATCGATAGTCTCAATCCGCAAATCGCGTCAGGACTCGTGGGAGCTTTTAAAAGTTACGGGAAACTCTCTCCGATAGCCAAAGAGAAAATGGGATTGGAGTTGGAACGGATTAAAAATCATCCGAATATTTCCAATAACGTATTTGAAATTGTAAATAAAATTATACGTATTTAAAGCAGTAAGAAGAGTGGGTATTACCCAATCATAACGCGGTTTCTTCCACTTGTTTTCGCGTTATATAGAAGTTCATCAACACGCCCAAGTACACTATCGGAATTTTCATTTTTATGTATTGCCGTCACTCCAAAAGAGCAGGTTATATGACCTGCAACGGGAAAGAATTCATTTTCAATTATTTCGCGGATATTTTCAGTTATCGTAGTTGCTGAACTTAACGACGTGTTTGGCAGCAAAATAACAAACTCCTCACCGCCCCAGCGAGCAAGGGCATCACTTTTGCGTAGAGATCCCTTTACCTTGTTGGCAATATGACGCAATACATCATCTCCCACGAGATGCCCGTAGGTATCGTTAACATTTTTAAAATGGTCGATATCGAAGAACGCCAAGCTTAGCGGGGTTCTTTCTCTAAGGGCATTGTTAATTGCATGCTCAAACAAGAGATTAAAATGGAGACGGTTAGCTAAACCCGTGAGAGTATCGGTTGTGGATTGGTTGATAATCGATGAAATGTCTGTAAATACTGCAATGGTACGATATTCTTTATAAAATTGAATAGTAGAGACATTAACCTGGAAAAAAGTCACTTTTCCATCGATAATCATTTTGGCTTTATGTTCACGGTTTGGGTATTTTTGTGCATATTCAATCCATGTTAGGTTTTCCATCGTAGACAATAAATACTCATTTGTATCCCCCTTTTGGAAAAAATCACACACGCAATGATGCTCTTTTTTGAACGCATCGAGAGAGACATATCCTAGAATATCAAATAAAGC
>CANMHZ010000076.1 GCA_947497635.1 Helicobacteraceae bacterium
TGGCACTTCAAAAATTGGACTCTCCTGTTGAAATGGCTGAGGGGATTGCAGGAGCGTTTACGGCGACTGTTACAGGGATTTTTAGTGCGTATGTTTTGATTGGACCTATGGGGGCAAAAATGAAATCAAAAGCACACCATATTGTTAAAGAGCAAAAAGTGATGCTAGAAGGGATTATAGGGATTGTTCATGGGGACAATCCACGTACTCTTGAGGCAAAACTGCTTAACTTCCTTTCTCCTGCTGAAGAAAAACACAGCCAATTTACGTAAGCAGGCGATTAGATGGCAAGAAAGAAAAAATGCAAAAAGTGTGAGGAGTGTCCAGCAGGTGAGAAGTGGGCAGTTCCTACAGCGGACTTTTTTAGTCTTCTCTTAGCCCTTTTTATTGCCTTATACGCTATTGCATCGGTTAATAAGGAAAAAGTACAAGCGCTTAAAGAAGAGTTTGTAAAGATTTACGATTACGCCCCTGCACCCGAAGAGATTAGTCCTGTTACTCCTATGACGCCTGAATCGTCTGAAGATTCATCTAAAAAAAGCAGTGGTGAAGCTCCAACGAGTACGGGTGGTGCTGCATTAGATGCTACTCCAACATCAACTGCTCAGATTGAATCCAGTAGTAGCACGGAAGAGGAGGAGATGCAAAACGTATCCGTGGGTGCAGGTGCACTTGATGAGAGTATGGATGGTACCCTCTTCAAGCTCCCTGCTACAATTCCATTTCGGGGTTCTAATGCTACCATTGATGATCAAGAGATGCAGCTTTTTATTAAGCGTGTAGCAGATATTATTAAAACACTTCCCCCTACGGTTGATATTTCGGTACGTGGTTACACGGATAATCAAAATCTTCCTGTCGGATCGGCATATAGAGATAATTTGGATCTTTCTAGCGCTCGTGCAGCTACAGTAGTAAGAGCACTGATACAAAATGGGGTAAGCGCTGAACGGCTTTCAAGTGCTGGGTTTGGTGCAGGGAAACCATTAGCCGTTAATACAACGGAAGCTAATCGTGCAAAAAATAGACGAGTTGAATTTTATATGTTCGTTGCAAATAACAATAAACTCAATCCAGAAGCTCAAAAGAGCGTATTGGATTCAGTCGCTAAGCTTCCAAAAAAGTAATTTATGGAAGTAGTGTTGCTTTGATGATTTTTTGTGTTTGAAGCGGTTTGTCACCATTTTGTTGACCGTTTGTTTGAACATTGTTAAGCTTACTAAGGGCATCGCTCCCTTTAACTACTTTACCAAAAATCGTATGATACCCATTGAGCCATGGAGTAGGTGCTGTTGTAAGAAAGAATTGGCTTCCATTGGTGCGAGGTCCCGCATTTGCCATGGCTAAAATACCAGCTTGATTAAAAACAACGCCCGATTTAAATTCATCTTTAAATGGTTTTTTCCAAATAGATTCTCCTCCTGCACCTGTTCCTGTCGGATCACCTCCTTGAACCATAAAATTCTTAATAATACGATGAAAGGTAAGTCCATTGTAGTAGCCATTTTTGACAAGCGTGGTAAAGTTCTCAACCGCTAGAGGAGCAACATCTTCATAGAGCTCAAGTTCAATATCTCCTTGTGTCGTTTGGAGAGAGACGTGTGGATGAGCGGCATAAGCAAAGCTACCGCAGAGTAATAGGGCTAAAAGTGTACGCATTAAAATTCCTTCTTTCGTGGTTTAAAATTGAGGCAGACAGAGTTGATACAATAGCGTAAACCGGTTGTTGCAGGTCCATCAGGAAAAACGTGTCCTAGATGGGCATTGCAGGTGGCACACAGTACTTCAACACGAACCATTCCATGACTACTGTCACGATTTTCGGTGAGTGCTTCAGGGCTGAGAGGTTGATCGTAGCTAGGCCACCCTGAACCTGAGTCATATTTTGCAAATGAATCAAAAAGGGGGGTGCCGCAACAAATGCAGGTGTAAATCCCATCTCCTTTGAAAGAAGCGTATTCACCGCTAAATGCCCTCTCCGTCCCATGGCCTCGTGCGACACTATAAGCTTCTGGCGAAAGTTGAGTTCGCCACTCTTCATCTGTTTTAACAATTGTTTTCATTTTATATCCCCTATTTGTGGATGAATTATGTCGGAAATTATAGTAATGCTCTCTGACGCACGGCTTAATGCAAGAGAGTAGAGGGGATCATCGGGACTCAGATTTAGTAGATAGGTATGGTTAACCTCAAGGGCACTGATATAAGATAGTGTTGAGAGGATAATAGAATTAAAGTTTTTGTATTGCAGGCTAAAATTGGCAGTAAGAACTTGAGATTTAAAATTGAGATGCTCATTGATGGCTTCTTGATAGATAGGGATTAAATGTTCATCGGAAAAAAGAAGGAGAATAGAACTTTCAAGGGATACTTCTCGAAGCTCTTTTAGTTCTGAAAGAAGGATACTCATAAGCTCATTTTCGTGTGAACATTGAATTTGCTTAGTAGAGGGTGTTCGATAGCAATTTTTTAATAAAAATTTATTCTCTTTTTCAAGAGTATCTGTAGTGCTTACTAAAAAAATACGATCACCTTGATTCGCAAACAGTGTCTTTAAAACACTGTTTTTAAAAAGGTGAGCATCATCGCATACGATAATAGAGGAGTTTTGAAATAAGGTATTTGTTTCGATTGGCTCCACTAGGTGAGTAAGAGGGAAAAAATTTAAAGAGGAAAAATTGAGTGTGACGGCGGAAAATTCTATAATTGCGATAAGCTCTTTTCGCAGTATTTCAGAATGCAATAGCGTTGGAGTGATAATCATAATGATGTGTTGAGGCTCTTCTAGTAGTAACTGGAGGACTTTACGGATTAATGTGGTACTTTTTCCACTAGCATATCCACCACTTAAAGTAATAGTAGACGTACCAAGTGGGGCAGTTAAAAAAAGCTCTTGTTCGGAAGAGATGAAAGTACCAAAGAGTTCAGAGTGTGTTGGTAGGAGTAGTGTATGTGCCCTTAGTGATCCAAATGATTTTAGTTTTGAATAAGGGATCTCACAATAGGTTCCGATGGTTTGCAATTTAGTTCGAATAGTTTTTGGATCTTCATCTTTAAAAATTAGTCTATTCTTAGGTAAGAGTTTTTGAAAAGAGGGGTCTAGGTGATCAAATTCCGTTTCGCTAAGATTTTCCATCCAAAAGAAGCGTTCAATAGGGGTAAAATTAAAGGATAAAACATCTTCAAGCTTGCGCTGAATTAGGCTTTCTGTCGATTCAAGTCGCGTAGTGGAAGCTTTTTTGTTGCCTCTACTAGCACGTTCAACTTGCGCTGTTTGGAGTTCTTCCGCCTTCCACATAATTTTTTCCCCTAAATAAAGCCCATAGTGCGGTAAAAAAATAAGGATATCCAAAAGCAAAGTTCTATTTCGATGGAATAGGGTGAAATCATTTATTAGTTCACCATCAGCACTGCGCACTGCTTTTTCCAATTTCTTAGAATAATTTTTGGAGATAATTTTGCATTCGTCATCGTTTTTTTTCTGCTTAAAGGGGGAGAGACGTGATAGGTAGGAAAAAAGCACACGACCCCTTTTATTTCAAGTAATTAAGTTTGAAATTATAGCCTAATTAGAAGAGAAAAAAAGGAGAGAATAGAAAAATCCGAGGAGATTCCTCAGATTAAGAAAGAGATTATTCTGCGCCAGCAACGCTGTCTTTAAGACCTTTTCCTGGTTTGAATTTTGGAACCATTTTGTCTTCGGTTGTATACGTTTTGTTAGTGCCTGGTACTGTACCACTTTTACCTTTTTGCAATGTTGCAGCAAAATTACCAAAACCTACCAAAGAGACTTCTTTTCGAGCAACTAGAGCCGCAGTAACTGCCTCTGTAAATGCTTTAATTGCAGTCTCAGCCTCTATCTTAGTTTTGTAACTACCACTTTTTTGTACCAATTCAACGAATTGTGCTTTGTTCATATAGGTTCCTTCGATAAAGATTTGTTAAACTCATCAATACTTTAATATCTCTTAGCTTAATTTTTTCTTGTTTTAGCTATTTTTTGGATCAAAATGCCCTTTTTTGCATTTTTGAGCCTCTATAAAAGATCAGTATAGTCGTATTTAGAGAGATCGACATAGAATTCCCCCTCTTTTTGGATAATACGAATATCACTGCCATACCCTTGAGAAAAGCGATTTCGGATAATTTTACGATCTTCGCTCCCTATCCCGATAAATTTAAGATAGCGCTTAAGCTCTATAATTCCAGTGGAGCTCAGAGGTGTTAGATTTTGGGGTTGTGTAGCAATAACATCATGGACAGTATTATCATTGTGTGAGAGCATTAGTTTGGTACTTAAAACCTCTAAAATACTTTTAAGTTGCTCATCTTTAGCGGTGTAAATTTCTTCGATACGATTGCGATCGGCAATAAGCATTTGCTCTTTATCGTGGACAAGGGAATCGACTTTTGCTTCGAGTTCTTTAATTTTGAGCTTGAGATGGTGGTTCTCTTTTTGATAGAGAGAAATCACCATTCCTATACTCGTTTTAGTAGGAGCGGGCGAGGTTGTAGTGGAAGTGCTTTTGTCTAAACTAGCTGGTTTTGGATTTCCATCTATTGAGTTGCTGGGGACAATAATATAGGGGATACCTCCCTCAACAATATAATTAAGTTTTTTGGTTCGAATTTTATTATGAATCATCTCTTTGGACATTTTAAATGTTTTGGCGTAATCTTCAATACTAAAACGCATTATTTCTCCTTTTGGATTCAAGTAACAATTCTGCTTTTGGGGGAGGGATGATCCCTCCTTGACGCATCCAAATAAGGTAGCCGTGATGTTCTATGTTATGTTTATCGGCAAACGTATGGCGTGAACTGTATTTGAATTCACGCTCGTGTAACAGCTCATCAAAATCAGGATAACTTTTTAAAAAATCCTGCAATGATACGAAAGCAGTATCGGAGACAAAAACAGTGCTAACCACAAGATTTTTGATTTCAACATAGCGAGCACACTCGTTAAGTCCATCCCCTACAAAATTATCATGCCCTAAAATATCTTCAAATTTGTAAATCTTCCCCGTATGAACAGCAACGCGTATCCCTTGAAAATAGGGATATTCTCGGGAAATATAGTCGGAAAAATGGATAAAAGAGAGACCTAGAATTGATCCGAACCCTTTTAGGCTTGGGTGTAAAATACAATAAAAACCGTCCCCAGTGGGGATAATTCCTTGGAGCATTTTTTCCAAAGGGATGCCTGAGCTTTTGAGCATTTTATGGATCACTTTTTTATAGCTCTGCGAAAGATAGGTGATAAGTTCGAGTTGATGAGGCATACTAAGACGTGAAAAATCAATAATGTCTACTAAAACGATGTCAGTCTCAATGGGTTTTGTCTGCATAATTCGTACAACCGTTTCTAAAATGAATCTGGCTCTTATTCTATACTACGCCACCTCTAAATACGCTGAGATTGATTTTATGGGAATAAAAATGTGCTATTATCGTGAAAAAATTACAGAGAATAAGTGGAGATAACAGTATGACGAAGCGAACAAAAATATTGGCGACAGTCGGTCCATCGTCACAAAGTGTAGAAGTCCTTATTGCAATGATTCGTGCAGGTGTGAATGTTTTTCGTCTGAACTTTTCACATGGGACGCATGATTATCATTTGGGTGTTCTCAATAATATCCATATTGCAATGGAAGAGACGGGTTCCATTGTGGGTATTTTACAAGATATTAGCGGACCTAAGATACGAATAGGGATGTTAAAAGAGGAGTTTGTACTTCAAGCAGGGGATCGACTTGATTTTTATAAAGATGAAATAGTGGGTGAACAAGTAGAAGAACACCATTATACGAGCTGTCTTAATCGAAGTGAAATTTTAGAACAATTGCATATAGGCGATGCTATTACCCTTCATGATGGGGCTATTCGGGCACGAATTGTGGAGTGTGAAGAGACATATCTTCAAGCGATTATCGAGAATAATGGAAGTCTGAATTCAAAACAAGGGGTGAATTTCCCTAATACCTCTCTTGGTATTGACGTTTTGACCCCAAAAGATAAAAAAGATATGGCGTGGGGTGTTGCTAATGAGGTCGATTTTATGGCGATATCTTTTGTCCAAAGTGCTGCGGATATGATTCAAGCGCGTGAGATTATCATAGCACATGGTGGGCGTGTGGAGTTGATTGCTAAGATCGAAAAATTTGATGCTGTTGAAAATATTGATGCCATATTGGAACACTCCGATGGAATAATGGTGGCACGTGGGGATTTGGGTATCGAAATTCCGTATCATGAAGTACCGATGAT
>CANMHZ010000077.1 GCA_947497635.1 Helicobacteraceae bacterium
TAAAGCAATTAATAACAATCGTTTTAAATTAACACCAAATGAATGGGATACTGCTGAAACAATGGGTGAAAATTATTTCATTTATTATTTGGTTGTTAATGACAGTAAGAAGAATATCTTCGTTATTCAAAACCCGATAAAGCAATATGAAGATGGTTGTCTCAATATTGATAAAAATTTAATTGTTAATTTTAAAGATATTGCTGGACGATGGGAAGAGTTATTAGAAATATGAAGATTAAAACAGTTTCTCTTTTTTGTGGTTGTGGCGGAATGGATCTTGGTTTAATGGGTGGATTCAATTTTTTAGGAAATCATTATAGCTCTTTACCATTTGAAATTGTCTATGCTGCAGATAATGATAATTATGCCGTTACTATTTACAATAATAATTTTGAGCATTCATGCATAATCAAAGATGTCCGAGATATTGATCTTACTGAAATACCTGAGCATAATATTTTGCTTGGAGGCTTTCCCTGTCAATCTTTTTCAATTAGTGCTCAAAATCCACCACGATTAGGCTATAAAGATGAACGAGGAAAGTTATTTTTTGAAATGGTTAGAATACTTAAAGAAAAACAACCTAGATTTTTTATTGCAGAAAATGTAAAAGGTTTATTGTCAGCGAATAAAGGCAAGGCATTTCCAATCATATTAGAAGAGTTTAGAAATGCGGGCTATTATATTAAATATAAACTTTTCAATGCTTCTCATTATGGTATCCCTCAAAAAAGAGAAAGGGTATTCATTGTAGGTTTTAGAGAAATCGCAGATCATGATAAATTTGAATTTCCAGAGCCAACAACTTTGAATGAAACAAAAGTAAATCTTGAATCTGTTATTAGTCTCGATGCTCACTTGGATGAGAAATGGTACTTTAGTGAGAAAGCTGTAGCTGGAATGTTAAAAGTTCAACATAAAATGAATAAAGGAAGAGACCAAAATTTACAACAACCTTGTAATACTATTAGTTCTCATCTTGCAAAAGTAAGCTTAAACAGTACTGATCCTGTTTTAAAGATAAATGGCCGATACCGACGATTTACACCGCGTGAAGCAGCAAATATCCAGTCTTTTCCTGATGAGTTTCAGCTTGGTTCCGTTTCAGAAAATAGACAATATCGTGCGATTGGCAATGCCGTTCCTCCTGTGCTGATGTGGCATATCTCTAATGCAATTACAGCATTGTTATAAAAGAGTTGTTGAATTTTAACTAGATATAATATTAAAAATTAAATCTTTGTCTTTTACTCGACTAAGAATGATTCAGAAGGTAAAAATGCTCCTCTATCAACCTAACAATGGATACTGTTACAACAGCGACTCCATCTTGCTTTATGGATTTATCACACAGTTTACTCCCAAAGGGAAGCTTCTCGATGTCGGGGTAGGGTGTGGAATCGTGGGGTTGTTGGTCGGACGTGATTTCCCCACTGTACAGTTAGAGGGGGCTGAAAAACAAGCAATTTATGCCGAGTTCGCCCGTCGTAATGCCTCTATTAATGGTATTGGATACACATTGCATGAGGGGGATTTTTTGGAACTTGGGGGTCATGGGACGTATGATTGGATTGTTTCGAATCCCCCTTTCTATCATGAGGGGTCGGCACGAAGTGAAAATGAGATGCTTCATCAAGCGCGTTATAATGTTCATTTACCGATAGAACCGTTTGTGAGCAAAATTTCAAAATTATTGAAATCCAATGGTGAAGCGATAGTTTGTTACGATGCACGGCAATTTGTTCCTCTTTGCAGTGGGTTTGAGAGTAGAGGATTAAGAGTCTGTAATGTACAATTCGTCCATTCTAAACGTGATCGTTCCAGTACGTTGGTGATGATTCATGTTAAAAAAAATAGTAAGTCTCTTGCAAACATTTTGCCTCCGCTCATAATGTTTGAAGAGGGTCAATATACCCCTGCCGTAGAGGCAATTTATGAAAAAGCAAAGGTGCACAGTATCAAATGTCCGATTTAATGACACATGAAAATTTTAGTTATGCGTTTGACTCTAGCGCATGCGCTTCGTGCGGCGGCAACTGCTGTACGGGGGAAAGCGGGAATATTTTCGTTTCGGTAACGGAGATTACAGCGATAGCTGCTCTTCTTGAAATGGATGAACGGGAATTTCGGCGTAACTATTTACGAAAAGAGGGGTATCGTTATTCCCTCAAAGAAAAGATCGTTAATAGCTCTCATGATTGCGTCTTTTTTAACCGTTCCCAAAATGGGTGCAGTATTTATACCGCTCGTCCGTTACAGTGCCGAACGTTCCCTTTTTGGGATTATTTTCGCACTCGTATTGATGAGCTAAAGAGTGAGTGTCCAGGAATACGAGAATGATAAAATTTTTCACGTTAATAATCCTAACTGTTTTAAGCGTCCAAGGCGCATCAAAAATAAAAGTTTCCAATACAGTCACCCCTATTGAATTGAGTGAAGAGACTTATTTATTGGGGGCGTTGGATGCTCAAATACGCCATAAGTATATGGTTGCATCAAATTATTTTGAAATGCTTTATTCTCAAACAGGAAAAAAAGAGTTTTTATATCAGTCGTTGCGTATGCTTGAACAGTCTAAGGAAATTTCAAAGCTTTCGGAAGTGACACAAAAAGAGTTGACAAAAACACCAGATGATTTAACATTGCAACGCTTCAGTATTATTGCATTACTCAAAAATGGGCAATTCGGACACGCTTCACAAGAAGCAGCAGCTTTATGTGAGAAAAGTAAGGTCGCTTCAGATTATGCGTTGAGTGCAGAGGCATTTTTAAAATTAGATAAGTTCCAAAACGCGTATTATGCTTTAGAGAAGGGGTATGATTTAAGTCATGATGAAGAGATGGCAGATCGGTTGTCTTTGATTCGATATGTCCATTTGGGAGAGAAGAGAGAGGCTATTGAATTCTTGAAAAATCATATTGAAAAATATGGAAACAGCAAAGTTTTGGGGAAACGATTGGGTAGTTTTTACGGTGATAGCGGTGATCTTGATAAAGCAGCTACGATGTTTGAACAGACGTATACCCTCACGAGTGACCCTCTTATCGCACAAGAGGCAATCAAAATTTATGTATATCAACAAAATTTTGATAAACTCAACCCCTTATTGGAAAAATCAGGGGTAAATGACCTTCTGTTACTTGAATTATATATTCGGGATAAGCAATTTGACAAAGCATCCTTATTGGCAAAGAAGCTCTATAAAGAAGATCAAAATCCCCTTTATTTGGCGCAAAGTTCTATTTTTAGCTATGAAGCATCCACGAATAAAAGCGATCCAACCCTTTTAAATGAGGTAGTGGAAGGGCTAAAACAAGTTAATAGCGAGATAGATGACCCTATGTATCTTAATTATCTTGGTTATTTAATGATTGAGCATGATCTTAATGTCACTGAGGGGATGGGGTATGTCCAGCGTGCTCTAAAAATACAGCCTGATTCGGCCTATTATCTTGATTCCCTTGCGTGGGGACATTATAAAAAAGGGGAGTGTGCCCAAGCATTGAAACTCATTAAACAAGTGGAGTCAATGATTGGAAGTGATGAGCAAGAGGTAAAAGAGCATTTGAATGCTATTGAGAAGTGTGAAATAAAGGAGATTAAACAATGATACTAGACGACATCATCAAAAAAACAAAAGAAGACTTAAAAGAGAGAGAAGCCAAGTTCAGTATGGATTGGCTTGGGCGTTCATTGGCATTTAATGCGCGTGCACCACGGGATGTACGACCGTTTTTAACCTCTACACCGCAAGAACCGTATCGCATCATTTCGGAAGTGAAAAAAGCAAGTCCGTCACGCGGTGTGATTCGTGAAGATTTCGATCCTGTTGCGATTGCGCAAGCGTATGAACGGGGAGGGGCAAATGCGATTTCTATTTTGACGGAGCCACACTTTTTCCAAGGAAATATCGATTATTTAGCGGAGATTCGTCGTTATGTAGGTATTCCCCTGTTGCGTAAAGATTTTATCGTTTCTAAATATCAGCTCGTCGAAGCATTGGTGTATGGAGCGGATTTTGTCCTCCTTATTGCAGCGGCACTTTCTAAGAGCGAACTCAAAGAGTTATTGAATTATACGCGCCATCTCGGGATGGAAGCATTGGTTGAGATTCATGATAAATCGGAGCTTACGAAGGCGATTTATGCAGGTGCGGATATTATCGGAATTAACCACCGTAACCTACAGACGTTTGAGATGAATATGAATCTGAGCTACGATCTCATCCCCTTGATCCCCAATGGAAAGATTATCGTGGCAGAAAGCGGTATTTATGAGCATGGTCAATTGGAAGACTTAAGCAAGGCAGGCGTCGATGCCTTTTTGGTGGGAGAATCATTGATGCGTCAAGATGATGTTGAAACGGCACTGCGAACTCTCAAAAACGGATGAAACGATCAGTAAAAACGTTCAGCGGTATTTTATTGATTGTTTTGGGTTTTGGACTGATAGCAGGTTTGGCATTTCCCGCATTGACTGACTCTGAACATACAGGGCGCGTTGAAAAGCGAATGGTTGTGGATTTTCCTTTTCTAAACCAAGAGAAGTCGGAACTTATCTTGGTTTATTTCGGATATGTTGGATGTACGAGAGTTTGTACTCCCGCGCTCAACGACATGACTAATATTTATCATGAGCTTCGTGCACAGAATCTCAAGGCTCTTCCTTCTATTTGGTTTGTTAATATGACACCTGAAATGGATGCACTCTGTGTCCAAAGTTGGGCGGAACATTTCGATACACATTTCCAGTCGTATGCACCTCATGAAAATGAGCTTCGCGGTATGGTACAATTACTTAATTTGGTTTACAGTGATCTAGGGGTAGAAGCAGAACACATGCCGTATTTGTATCTGATCCGTAAAGTGGGGACGAAATACGAGTTGGTTTATATTTATACTTCCTCGCCGTATAATCGTGAATTAATTTTAAAAGATATAGGAGCTCTTCAATGAATCTAAGCTTACTTTTTCCTGCATATAGCGAGAAGTTGAGTCCCCAAATCCGTGCGCGGTTGGATGCTGATTTTATAAAATCTGATAAGTTTATGCTTATTATTGGCGTATTGGCTTTTTTGGGTGTTTCGTTTATTACCTCAATTCGATATTCGACTTATCAGTTTGGAATCCTTAATGGGGCGTTAGCGCTTGGGCTTATGGTGATTGCTTATTTGGGATTTAAAGGGACAGTAATCGGGCGAATTGTTATTGCGCTTGGTCTTTCTATTTTTCCGATGATTATGATTCAGCAGCAATTAGGAATGATTGAAATGCACTTTGCCCTTTTCTTTATGGCAGCATTTCTAGCAATTTATAAGGATATTATCCCTATATTAGTTGCGACAGTAGCCGTGGCATTTCATCATATTCTTTTCTTTATTCTTCAGCTCAATCATACGTCAATGTTTGGTGTGGATGTTATTGTATTTTCAAGCGGATGCGATGTTTGGATTTTAGCGACTCATATTATTATGTTTGCAATTCAAGTAGTTGGGCTTGTTTATATTATTGTGACAACAACGCATCAGTTTATCAAAAGTAGTGAGCTTCAAATTCAAGCCGATGAGAATGTCAAAGAGCTTGAAAGAGGAATCAAAGAAGATGCGCAAATGGTGAATGAAGCCGTTAGTATTGCAGCTGAGATTTCTAAAGGGGTGATAGAGCGTACTTTGGTTTCTACCCCTTCCAATATACAACTTAGAGAGCTTCGTGAAGTCTTTAACAGTATGTTAGTTGCGTTGCGTCAAATGGTAGGAAAAGACCTTCAAGAGATTACCCATGTAGTTGAATCGTACGGTAAATTTGATTTTACGAAGCGTATTGGTCAAAGCAGCGGAAAAATTGAGCAGTTGGTCAATAAGCTAGGGGATGATATTAGCATGATGTTGCAAACGAGTTTGTCGAATGGAACTTCTATGGACGAAAGTGCACAACGTTTGAAAAGTAATGTTGCTCAATTGTCTCACTCCGCACAAATGCAAGCAGAGGGTATTCAAAAAACTTCACAGCAAGTAGAACGTATGACGCAAAGCGTTGGAGAGGTTCTTCAAAGAACGCAAGAAGTAGGTCGACAGTCTGAGAATATCAAAATGATTATTACGGTAATTGGTGATATTGCGGATCAAACCAATCTTTTGGCACTTAATGCAGCTATCGAAGCCGCACGTGCGGGTGAGCATGGACGCGGATTTGCCGTTGTTGCGGATGAAG
>CANMHZ010000078.1 GCA_947497635.1 Helicobacteraceae bacterium
TATGCGAATGGTCCGGGAAGTTTTATGGGGATAAAAGTGACCTATCTTTTTTTAAAAACTCTGAGTATTTTACAAAAAGTTCCCCTTTTTGCCCTTGATGGGTTCTTTTTTAATGAAAATAGCCCCATCAAAGCGTATGGAAAGCTCTATTTTGTTAAAAATAGGGCAACCATTTCGTTAGAGCCGTTGGAACAGCCAAATTTAAAAATGTTTGAGCTTCCACGCTTCATAAATGCGAATAATTTTAATACCGACAATGCCCCGTGTTATGGAATTGATGCAGTTGGATAAGGAACAAAAGTGTTTGTAAGCGTACCTGCAACCAGTGCCAATTTAGGGCCTGGATTTGATTCATTAGGATTGGCCGTTGATTTACGCAATCGTGTTGAGCTGACACCATCTCGTTTTTTTGCTGTTTCGATCAAGGGTGAGGGGGAAAACAATCCTCGTCTCAAGGGGAATAATCTTTTCGTCAGTATTTTTAACGAACATTATCGACGCCTCACCCAAAAGCGTCAGAATTTTAAATTTACTTTCTATAATCAAATTCCGATGTCCCGTGGGTTGGGAAGTTCTTCAGCGGTGATCGTAAGTGCTATTAGTTGTGCCCATGAAGCAGCTGGGGTGAAGGTATCTAAGCGTCGTATTTTAAACCATGCGCTCGTTTATGAAACTCATCCTGATAATATTACCCCTGCCGTTATGGGTGGATTTAATGTTGCAATGGTTGAAAAGCAAAAAGTATTTTCGCAACAAAAACATATGCCTGATTATCTCAAAGCGGTGGTCGTGATCCCGAACAAGCCTATCTCAACGGCAAAATCGCGGACAACTCTTCCCCGCTCGTATAGTAAAGAGAATGCAGTTTTCAATCTTTCTCATACCGCCGTGACAGTGGGGGCATTTTATAATGAAGATTGGGAAATGTTGAGGCTTTCAACGCAGGATAGATTTCATCAACGAGTACGGATGAAAATGTTGCCTGAGCTTTTTGACGTTCAAAAGTTGGCATACGATAACGGGGCTTTGATGAGTACCCTTTCAGGGAGTGGATCGACATTTTTTAATATGGTGTACGATGATGATGCGATAATGATGGCAGATAAGTTTATCAGTGCATTTCCAGATTTTGATGTGAAAATCTTGAATTTTGATAATGACGGACTCGTCGTTGAGCGATAAGTAAAGGAATATTAAGCTATAATGGCGCGAAATAGTAGTCATCCTGTACGAATGTGCATTGTTTGTCGTGAGCGTATCGAGCAATCGGCGTTAATACGGCTTCAGTGTCGCGAAGGTAATTTAGAGCCCTACATCGGGATGGGGCGAAGTTTTTATTTGTGTTTTGAGTGTGTAGAGCACAAAAAAACTTCGGGGCAACTAGCCCGCCACTGCAAGAGCAACACCCCGGTGATGCTTATGAATCGTTTAAAGGAGATTGTCGTTAATGATGGATAAAGTAAGAGTTCATGAAATAGCCAAGGAACTTGGAATCAATTCTAAAGAGGTAGTGGATAAAGCAGCCATTATGGGATTGAATGTAAAAACTGCTTCAAGTACGGTATCAATGGAAGAAGCTGAAAAGATTATGAATTACATCATGGGTGGAACAGCTCCTGAAGTGGGCGAAGCAAAAGCCTCACCAGTAGCAATAGAGACTGTTAGTGAAGTTCCTGCTGTTATCGCTAGTGAAGAACATAAAGCTCAGGAAATTGTTGAAACAGTTGTTCCTGTTGAAGTAGCTGTTGTTGAGCAAGTTGCGGTAGAGGTTGTTCCTCCAAAGCGTACTGGTTTGAAGATTGTTAAGAAAAAACGTCCTGTTGAAGAAGTCGTTGTTGTGTCTCCTTCACGAAAAGACCCCGTTAATGTTTCTCAATATGGTAAGTTAAGTGAGCAAGCGCAACGTGAGCTTGAAGCGAAGCGAGCTAAAAAAAGTCAACATAGTTCACCAACAATGAAAAAAGATCAAGGCGTTCGTCTTGATATTTTCAGTGGTGGTATATCTGATATTTCAATGGATTATGAAGACGAACAAGTCGTTCTTCTTGATTTTAGTGATCTTAACGCTACATTGCCTCCTGAAGAAGTTCAAAAGCCTAAAGAGAAAAAACCAATTGGTCGTAATGCGGGTAAAAAACAAGGGGCTAATCGTGGAAAACCACGTCAAGTCTCTCGTGAGTCCCGTAAAAAATATACCAAAGACGCAAAAGAAGACGAAGTTATCACTCATGTAGAAATTCCTGAGGATGTTCGTGTTTATGAATTTGCTGAAAAAATAGGGCAAACTATTTCAACGGTTATTAAAGTTCTTTTTGATCTTGGAATGATGGTTACCAAAAATGACTTCCTTGGTAAAGACGAAATCGAAATTCTTGCGAGTGAATTTGGTGTTGAAGTAACAACAATTGATCCGAAAGATGCCTTCAATCTCGAAACTGCATACGACGAAGAACATGCAGGCAGTGAGGGCTTAGAAGAACGTCCTCCTGTTATTACGATTATGGGACACGTTGACCACGGTAAAACGTCACTATTGGATGCGATTCGTAATGCTAAAGTAGCGCATGGAGAAGCAGGGGGAATTACTCAGCATATCGGTGCTTACTCTGTAGAGCAAAAAGGGAAGCTTATTACTTTCTTGGATACTCCAGGACACGAAGCGTTTAGTGCGATGCGTGCACGTGGAGCGCAAATTACAGATATTATCATTATTGTTGTTGCAGCTGATGATGGGGTTAAACCTCAAACGCGTGAAGCAGTGCAACATGCTAAAGATGCAAAAGTTCCTGTTATTGTTGCTGTCAATAAAATGGACAAACCAGGGGCTAATCCTGATATGGTCAAAGCACAAATGGCAGAGCTTGGTCTAAACCCTATTGAGTGGGGCGGAGACGTTGAGTTTGTGGGTGTATCCGCAAAAGCTATGACCGGTATTGACGAACTTTTGGAAGCAATTTTACTTCAATCTGAAGTAATGGAGCTTCAAGCAGATCCAACAGTTATGGCAAAAGCCGTTGTTGTTGAGAGTACACTTGAAAAAGGACGTGGACCAGTTGCAACCGTAATTGTTCAAAATGGAACGCTTCGCATTGGTGATAACATCGTGTGTGGTGGTGCGTATGGACGTGTTCGTGCATTGATTAATGATCGTAAAGCACAGCTTCAAGAGATCGGGCCAAGTCAAACAGCTGTCGTTGTTGGTCTTAATGAAGTACCAGCATCAGGTGAAACGATGATGGTTATGGAAACTGATAGAGAAGCACGTGAAATTGCACAAAAACGTTATGAATATGATCGTCATCGTGAGCTTTCATTAAGTACTAAAGCATCGTTTGATGATTTGACCTCATTGATTGCTGAAGGTCGTATTAAAGCGCTTAAAGTCGTTCTTAAAACAGACGTTCATGGATCATTGGAAGCAATTAAATCTGCTCTTGCTGAACTTCGTAATGAAGAGGTTAAGGTTGAAGTGATCTCTAGTGGTGTTGGTGGTATCACTGAAAATGATGTTGCATTGGTTAACAACAGTGAAAACTGCGCACTTCTTGGATTTAATGTTCGTCCTACCGGTACGGTTAAAGCTGCTGCGAAACAAATGGGTGTTGAGATCAAAACTTACTCTATTATTTATGAGTTAATTGATGATATCAAACTTATGCTGACGGGTATGATGGCTCCTCAGTATCGTGAAGAAAATACTGGTCAAGCGGAAGTACGTGATACATTCCCAATGCCAAGAGGTGCTGGAACAATCGCTGGATGTGTGGTTGTTGATGGTAAGCTTGTTCGTGGTGGTATGGTACGTGTTATTCGTGACGGTGTTGTTATTCACGAGGGTGATTTGACATCACTACGACGCTTCAAAGACGATGTCAAAGAGGTTGGTAAAGGGTTTGATTGTGGTGTTGTTCTCAATGGTTATACCGATGTTAAAGTCGGTGACGTTGTAGAAACCTTCAAAAAAATTGAGAAAAAAGTAACTCTGTGACACCGGCTCAAATAAAAATTAAACGGACAGAGTCGATGCTCAAAGAGCTTATCCCTGAAGGAATTTCAGGGCTTGCAGATGCGCGTATTCGTGAAGTTGACGTTATTGATGTTAAATGTTCACGAGGGCGTAGTGATGCAAAAGTGTATCTTGATCCTCATAGTTATACACCTCAAGAGAAAGCGGCTTTTTTGAAGCTTCTCGAAAAAGTACGCCCAATCATTGAAGAACATTGTATGAAAGATCAAGGGTGGTTTCGATCACCCCGTTTGACATTTGTTTTTGACGATACATTGGAACGTAGTAAAAATATAGAAGCTTTATTTGCCAAAATTGCCAAGGAGAAAAAAGATGAGTCTTGAACGTGATATCAAAAAAATGGTCGAATCAATCGGTCTCTCTTTGTACGATACTCAGATTTTGAATGAAAATGACCAAACTATCTTTCGAGTCAGTGTGACAGCGCAAGGTGGAGTTAATTTGGATCAATGTGCCGAAGTGACCCATCTTATTAATCCACTTTTGGATGTAACCCCTCCTATGGGGGGCGAATATCGTCTCGAAGTGAGTTCTCCAGGGATTGAACGCCGTCTAAAAACACTTGAACATTTCGTGCAATCCATTGGTGAAAAGGTTGTTTTTTCAACTGTTACCAAAGAGAAGTTTGAGGGTGAACTTACGGCTGTCAATGGCGAGGAAATTTGTGTTTTGACAAAAGAAAATGGGGAGCAAAAAGTTCCGTTTCGCTCTATTAGTAAGGCACGTACCTTTTTCGAGTGGTGATGAATTTCATCGCTCATTCTCTTCATCCCATGAAACTCGCCCTTAATGAGGCGTGGAACTATCAACTTTTGACTTTTCCTAATCCTGCTGTCGGTGCTGTTTGCATCGGCGGACGGGGTGAAATACTCTCTGTCGGTGCTCATAAACGCGCAGGCGGTCCTCATGCAGAAGTGTTTGCTCTTCGAGATGCCTATAGCCTTCTTAGTGGTGACGATGTTCTCGCAGGGTGTGATGACTCCTCT
Organism: Helicobacteraceae bacterium; assembly: GCA_947497635.1. GTDB lineage: Bacteria > Campylobacterota > Campylobacteria > Campylobacterales > Sulfurimonadaceae > Sulfuricurvum. The sequence goes on from CANMHZ010000078.1 coordinate 5,014, forward strand.
TTTATTCACGATTACCTCCGAAAAAATCACAATAATCTTTTTCATACCGTGTCCATGGCAGTAACATTGGAACCATGTGCTCACCATGGAAAAACCCCCTCATGTGCCTTGCTAATTCGTGATTTAGGGATACAAAAGATTTCCATAGCGTCTAAAGATCCCAATCCAATTGCGGCAAACGGCGGTAAGATATTGGAAGATGCAGGAGTCGTGTGTACATTTGGAGTAATGGAAGAAGAGGGGAACAAACTCTTAAAACCATTTCTAAAATGGCAAGCAGCTCCTTTTGTCTTTTTTAAATGGGCGCAACGTCTTGACGGAACGGTTGACAATGGGGTGATTAGCTCTCAAAGCTCGCGAGAACACGTCCATGCTTTACGTGACCGATGTGATTTGATAGTTATTGGCGGCAACACGGTACGACATGATCGTCCAACACTTGATGCTCGTCTTGTGGAGGGTAAAGCCCCCGATGTCTTGATCTATTCACGTAGTAGTAATTTTGATACGTCTATTCCTCTCTTTGGTATTCCTAATCGAAAGGTGTTTATTGCCTCTTCCTTGGAAAAAATTAAGGACTATTCTCTGGTAATGATAGAGGGAGCAATGGCGATGATGGACGCAAGTCGTGATGTATGTGATTGGTATTTGAGTTATATTGCTCCAAAAATTGGGGGCGGTTCACACACCTTAGGGGCAATACAAGAGGAATTTGAGGTAGTGCACGCTAAAATCACTGATAATATCATCCTATGGATGAGAAAAAAATAGGAAATTGTATGACTAAGCAAGAAAAAATCGTATCAATGTTTAATGATATCGCACCAACGTATGATAAAGCCAATCGGGTACTTAGTATGGGTGTTGATACGATTTGGAGAAAAAAAGCGTGCAGTAAAGCATTTAGTTATTGCGGTGACAGTGCACTATCAATCGTTGATGTGGCGTGTGGTACGGGCGATATGATGGGATATTGGAAACGTGTTGGTAATGAAAATAAAATAGTTATCGACGAGATTATAGGAGTTGACCCCTCCGATGGGATGGTAGGTGTTGGGCGTGAGAAATTTCCTGAAATGGCGTTTCATATTGCACCTGCAACCCTCCTGCCACGAGATGACCAAAGTGCTGATATTATCAGTATCTCGTACGGTATCCGTAACGTGATGG
>CANMHZ010000079.1 GCA_947497635.1 Helicobacteraceae bacterium
GCCCAAATCACCCATTCCCATCAAGGTACACACCATGACCCCCATCTCCATCTTCGGCACCTCCTCCGACGCAGGCAAATCAACCCTCACCTTTGTTATTGCCAAAATCATCCAAAATGCAGGGTATAGCGTCGCCCCATTCAAAGCCCAAAACGTCTCCAATAATTCCCATGTTGCGGATGATGGGTCTGAAATCGCCATTGCCCAATTCTTCCAAGCGGAAGTTCTTGGAGTTCCCACAAGCTACCATCTCAATCCCGTTCTCCTCAAATCGGGACGTGGAAACAGTGCCTCGATGATCGTCAATGGACGTGTTGCAGGGGAGAAAGAGGTACGGGAGTATTACCGCGACCTTGACACCCTCAAACCTTTCGTGGATGATTCTTTTGAATATCTCTCTTCACGTTATGATTGTGTTGTGTGTGAGGGGGCGGGGAGTCCTGTGGAACTCAATTTGATGGACAAAGACCTCTCCAATATCTACATCGCGAACCGTTTTCAGACGAAAATTATCCTCGTTGCCGACATTGAGAGAGGGGGCGTTTTTGCTTCCATTTGGGGAGTGTATAATCTCCTCCCTGAGAATTTGCGCTCTAATGTTATCGGGGTAATCGTCAATAAATTTCGGGGGGATATGAGTCTCTTTGATGAGGGGGTTACGATTATCGAAGAGCGTTTCGGGATTCCTGTCCTTGGAGTATTGCCCTATGGAGAACTTAACCTTGGATTTGAAGATTCTCAAAGCTTAATGAACTACGTTCAAAATAAAACCGACACCAAAATCAGCGTCGGAGTGATCGCCTATCCAACGATGAGCAACTACAACGATATCGAACCTCTCATTCACGATGATGAACTCTCCGTTGAATTTATCCGTGGAGATATGGCGTTGGAGTCGTACGATGTGATCATCCTCCCTGGGTCGAAACTCGTCATTAACGATCTCCGATGGTTGAAGAAAACGGGACTTTACGGGCGGTTACGGGAGCGAACCAAAGCGGTTTACGGTATCTGTGGCGGGTATCAGATGATGTTTGAGAGTATTGATGACCTCTATGCGATTGAAAATCTGGAACCAACCTCGGAAGAGGGATTCGGGTGGATAGAGGATGTTATCACGTTGGAGAGGGATAAAATCCTGACCAAGGGAACGTATCCCCTTTTTGACCACGAGATAAAAGGGTTTGAAATCCGTCACGGTATCAGTCTCAAAAATATCCAATGGTTTACGAACAAACACGTTAGCGGTTCGTTTGTCCACGGCGTTTTTGAAAACAACGATTTTCGTACCCGCTTCTTTTGCAATCTTAATTCGGAGTATATCGGGTTTGATTTTCAACAGCGAAAAACTGCCATTTTAGATAAATTCATCGGTGAATGTACGGGGAGGATTGATACTAAAAGGATACTTGAACACCTCTAGGAATATTTTGTCATTCCGTGCCACGACACGAAATGAGAGGGTGAAAGATTATTTCACCATATCTGCACGGGGGAAAGTAAAGGTTGATTGACGAATAACCATTACTTTTTCTTTATCGTCCATTGCATACGCTTTGATTGTGATGGGAACAACGGTATCTTTACGATCATCATTGACTAACATCTCATCGGTATACAAAACAACAACTTTTTTCTTAACAACGCCCGGTTTAACGTTAAACGGTGCGTCAGGCTGAGCAATTTTGATTTTACCCTCCATACCAGCAGGGGCAATAACATCAAAATAATATTTGTGATCTTCGTTTAGAGTGTTTTGCAACAAGAACGTATAGGCGTTATCAACACGTACTTTCCCCTCATCGGTTTTAATGATTGCATACAAACGGTTTTCTTTGTTGATATTGAGGAGCATATACTCTTTTTTACTTCCCATCATCCCCAAAATAATTGCAACAATTACCAAAATACCAATATATCCCAAGATTTTCGGACGGAAATAGTGGGTTTTCCCTTTCATATAGAGGGTCTCTTTCTCACTTGACCACACAACAAGAGATGGTTTTCCCAATTTTCCCATAACTTCCGTACACGCATCAACACATTCAAGACAGTTGATACACTCCAGTTGAAGCCCTTTACGAATATCAATATGGGTAGGACAAACGGTCACACAGCTTTCGCACGTAGTACACTCGGCACTTGTATTGACACTCAAAAGATCTTTTTGTTTGGTAAAGACTTTCTCTTTATGTTCGTTGTAGATCTCTCCACCGCGATTAGGATTGTAGACTGCCATAACCGTATCATCATCATACAGTACCGATTGAATACGAGAATAAGGACAAACATAGACACAAAAGTTCTCTTTCAAAAAGATAACATCATAGACCAAAAAGGCAACTATACCGAGGATAGTTCCCATCAAAACAGAATGTTCAGCAGGGTTTTGGATATAAGCAATAAAATCTTCAGGTGGAACAAAATACCACATCAAGTCCGCTGCCGCGACAAACGCCAATCCTGTCCAAATCAACATCGCAACGAGGCGTTTGATTTTATTCTCAACTTTAGAGTAATCAGGCTCTTGCTGCTTGTTTTTGATCCGTTTGCGAAGACCCAAAAGATTTGTTTCAATTCCATCACGATAAAGGACGCGAAAAATTGTTTGAGGACACATCCATCCACAAAAAACCCGTCCGCCCAATACAGTGATACCGAAAATACCGATAAACATAAGCATTAGAAGAAATGGCATCAAATAGAGTTCTTGCATATCAAACTGAATAAACATCAAATGAAGTTTCAGTTTATCAAAACTCAATAAAAAGAGGTGATTGCCATTTACCGTGATCCATGGTATCACCAATGATAGTATTGTTACAAATCCATAAAACCAATACCGTTTAATCCGCCATGAAACCCAGCCTGCTAAATAGGCTTTCCCTTTTGGGGTTACTTCTTCACTCATCGACTCTCCTCTTTGATTATTTTTACATTGGGGCACTGAATGGTTTCAATCATTATTGCCCGTGTATTTTCGCCGTTATTGGATAAAACGACACCATTTACCAACGTCTTAAGCTCACGTGACTCGACGTAATCTTTGAGTGAACTTCGGCTCACTTTTAAAAGGCGGGAAATTTCGCTGACACTGTTGCCACTTTTGAGTAAAGCGATTATCTCATCAAGTTGCCCATCAAATTTGGAAACTGACTTGGATCCTTTCGGACGACCTATCCCCTTTTTCTCCTCGTTTTGAACCCATTGACGAAGTTGATCGATTAAACCTAGCACCACCATTGTATCACTTTGGGCATTGATAACAATCCCTTGTTTCACAAAATGAACTTCGATACTATTTTTCAAAAGACAACTGAACATTTGGACAACATCTTCAATATTGGTACTCAAAACCCATGTATCATAAATGAGCACCGTATCATTTTTCAATGAACGAAATAGTCGAACAACATCACCACGTTCACTTAATCGCTTGTTTTGAGATAATTGATCTATCATTTCTGTTTCGATGGGAAGATCCAGTTGTTCACTGTACGCATTGATCAGTTTAAGTTGTTCATAGACGTTCTCAAAATCCTTGTCAGGACGGATATAACTCACAGTCATAACGTTTAAACCCCTTCTTAACTTTAGTTTATTCGTCATAGTATCCTAAAAAGACGTTTAAAGTCAATAAATAAATCTATTTTTACGTCAATAATGATTTATTTACGATAACAACCTCACATTGTAGCTCAATCCCAAACTTTTCTAAAACTCTCGCTTGCGCTTCTTTGATAAGATATATGGCATCCTCGTACGATCCATCCCCCGTATTGACGAGAAAATTAGCGTGTATCTCACTAAATTCCATCGCCCCTATGCGCTTGCCCTTAAGATCCACCGCCTCGATAAGCCGTCCTGCATAATCGCCTACAGGATTTTTGAAACAGCTTCCTGCGCTGGGGAGATTGGGTTGATTTGAGCGCATTTGGGCAAACATCTCAAGCCGTTCAAAGGAAAATCCATTTTCAAGTTCAAATGCCGCCTCAAAAACTACCTCATCAATAGATGTTTTACGGTAACCATACTCGATTGCCTCTTTCGGAAGCCAACCGCTTTGGGTACGAATTTCTACAAGATGGTTAAAAATCTCATACTCTTTGAGCCCCGCATTCATTTTCAACATCCCCCCAAGGGTTCCCGGAAGTTTGGAGAGATACTCGAAATGGGCAATATTGTGTTTTTTACAAAACGAGACAACCCTCCCCCCCGGTGTTGCTGCCCCGATAATGAGACGATTGTTCTCAATACGGATAAAATCGTATTCCTTGGAAAGGATCATTAAGGGGGGAGGAGTGGGGGAGATGAGAAGGTTATTGGCACTTCCGACGATGGTATATCCTTGCGGTACGATGTCATTTTCAATAAGGGTCACCTCGACAACAGGACCAATACGAAGTGAGCTGAAGCGGGAAAAATCAATGGATTTGGTTTTCATAGTCTCTCTTTTTGTTATTTTACTTTATTATGCGGGAAAAAATCCCCAAAGTCTTTGATATAGACTGCATTTATCCCCTCTCCTAGTGCGTGAATATCGACATCGAGACGGAGCCATCGGTTGAGGGTGTATTGGACTAACACAGTTGAAACAGAATCATTTTTATAAAGGACACGAAGATCTTTGTTGAGACGTGTTCCTACTTCAAATCCCATCCCCCCTTCTTTGGTGGTGAGGATATTCATCGTGTCTAGTTGAATTTTGGTTATCCCCCCAACAAGCCCTTTTATCCCTGCCCCTAACATAAAATTAGTCGCATCGGCACGTACGGTAGGGGCACTTTTATCATTACTCATAGAGGCACTAGCAGGAGCACCGAAGAGGAGATAGCTCATGATATCATTTTGACTCATTACGGGATCAGAGGTGAATAAAAAGATCGGAGATTCAAGGGTGTGGGTAATATAAATAGCAATCTTTTTGTAATCCACTTCATGCCCTACCGTCAGATTGAGATAAGGATTGAAAGGGACGGTTCCGTCGAAATAAATTTCGCTGTGATGAATGTCAAAATGCTTGGCGTTATTGGTAGCACTTCCTGAGGGGATGGTGACCATCCCTAGTATTTCAATAGGTCCAAGAGGATCTTTCCAGAGGGTCATATCTGGAACAATCTGTAGCTCAAGCTCTTTGGAACTGTATTTTATCGGTTGTTTGGCGGTGATTTGAACGTTCATGCCTAATGGTGATGTGCTAGGGGGGCGGATGTCTTGGACAATGATAATATCATCATCCATACCTTTGAATTGTTGCAGGGGCAAATGAGCGATGGTGGCATCCAAAATTGTCAAAGAACCTTCGAGAGTTTGCGTAGCATTGGCATCGCGATTGAAGTGTAAATCTGCAGCAACGTGCCCCTCTCCCTCTGGTCCTTCATATTTAAAACGCTCTGAGGTAAGATTGAGTCGTGTGGCAAAGGTACTAGAATCAATAGAACCTGTTAAACGAAGGGTATCAAATATTCGTACATCATCAAGGATAAAATTGCCGACCGAGTCGATATGGGCATAAGAGGGCTGATTGGTAGAAATTGGATGATCGGCAATATCAAAATGGTACTTATCGACGATAATAGCCCCCTTGTTATAGTGAAAAGTGAGGGTATTATCTATGCCACTGTACTGACGACGAGAGTCTAAAATCACCCCATACCATGGAATCTTAATATCAATAGAAGCGCTCATTTGAGGGGCAAATTTTATAGAGGTGGTGGTGTGTATTTCAGCATCATAATAGTCCATACGAGGAAGAACAATTGAGGGGATAGCAGAGAGAGTTTTCGCCAAAGAGGGGGTGGCTGACGAGAGACGAACAGCATTTGTTGAACCATTGAGATCAAAATAGCTCTCCAAATAGCTTCCCGAACCTTTGATCTGCTCCCCAAAGCGTTCCAGCGAGAGGGTTAATCCCTCCCCATTGAGATCCAGCTTGGTTGAGTTTGTATCGTTTGCAAGAGAGAAGTTTGTTTTTATAGGGGGTTTGAGCGCCCATTCTCTCCATGTTGGGGCATCGCATGGGAGGAAAAGTTCCCCTGTTAACGTCGTCTCTCCGTTGTGCATCTGAAATGTTCCATTGATGTCGGCATGATTATGATGGGCGTTTAGTGTCCCCCTAAGAGTATCGGAAGTCACCGTATAGCTCCC
>CANMHZ010000080.1 GCA_947497635.1 Helicobacteraceae bacterium
GTGCCAACTCACTTCCATTGACGGTTAAACCATCGGACAGAATAAATACATGGCGCAATGAATCAGAAATCAGTTCTTTCCCCAAAGAGATACCAAACTCTTCCATATTCGTAAAATCAGCTACTTTTTTAGAAACACAGCGTACTTGAGAGCGTTCAAATGATATGGCTGTAGCCACGGCATCAAGATCGCTAATTACTGTATCCATAACGCTACCTGAACTACTCGCACCAGCAATAATGGCGTTAGGATATATATGACTTAACTCTTGATACCACTCTTGAGTTAGACAACTAGGATGATCAAAAAATACTAAAACTAAATCTTTTTGTTCAGCCAAGGTTTTATCAACCGCACTCCATCCAGCTTGCTCACTCCATCGTATTTGTTCACTTTTCATTTTTTCATCCTCTCCATTGTTGATTTCAATACTATAATTGCTTGATTAAACGGTTCGGGATCAAGACCAAAACTTTTTAATGCAGCTAGTGCTTTTGTAGCACTTTCCTCATTTAAAGATTCCCGAACATTGATCGCTTATTGTATAACATAAAGAATTTTACCCTCTAATGTCGCTGATTTTGCATTTACATTTGATAACATCTCAATCAATTCAGGATCAAAATTCCAATGCGCGAACATCATAGCCGCTATTTCATAACTATTCATTCCTAAAAAAGAGTTTTCGATGTCTATAATGGATTTACCCAACAAAAGTTCAGCCAAAAAACTTTCTTGATTGCCTATCATAATAAGTTTACGCGAAGCAATTAGCTTGCCCAATTCCATCAAAAAAACTCCGCTCGTTAACAAAGGGAGAAGTTGTTTATCAACCCGCGTAATCCACTCTGTCAGAAGTAACATTTGAGATTCTGATGTTTCAGTAAGAATATCAATCGTAACACCGTAAGGCTGAAGATCTATCGGTATCGCTTTTTTGATAGCATTAGCTGCTGCAAATCCTCGTATCATAGCAACACCAAAAAGCATCACAGCTTGTCGAATCGAACCTATCCCTTTGCTCATTCCATAAAGAGGAGAGTTGACGGACTTAAGAATATTAGCACTAAGCATAGGATCACTTTCGATCACTCGTGTTAGTGCAGAAATATTCACCTCTTTCTCCCTACACAACTGTTGAATACGTACAATTGATGCAGGCAGTGGGGGTAAACTTTTAATTTCTTTTTCCAAATAGGTGATCCTCCTTAGATTCGTTTAGTAAGATAGTCACATATCTCACTAATATTCGATTTATTAAAAATACCCTCTACGCTCTCCGTATCAGGTAAGTGCGCAATAAGTTTACTATCATCCTCAGCAGAAATAATAATGACAGGGATGGAAATTTGATTTTGATCCATAAACTGAAGTACTTCAGAACTAATACCATCCACTAAAAAGAAATCAAGTATCATAAAATCAAAATCTTCATTCTCTAATAGCTCTTTGGCTTTATTGACTGAATTTGTAACGGTAAGGTGAAAGCTATGTACTAATTTATCAATCAGCACTCTTTGATATTCGGGAGCATCCTCGACGATTAAAACCCTCTTCGCTGTAGAATCCTCACAGGCGAAGCGCTCAAGTGTATTTTGTGTTTGAGAAACAGGAATGGTAAAATAAAAGCACGAACCAACACCCTCTTCACTCTCAACCCATAATTTACCATTATGTAAATCTTCAACGATTTTCTTAGAAATTGCCAGCCCCAACCCTGTCCCTTTTGCTGTCTTTTGAAAGGGATTTTCGACTTGTGTAAAGGGATCAAAAAGAGTCGCAATATCTTTTGCCGCTATACCGATACCCGAATCACAAACACCAAAACGGTACAGTCGCTTCTCTTCATCAAAATCAAGCACTAATTTTACCGTTCCATTGTCAGGGGTAAACTTGATGGCATTGCTAAGTAAATTGAGCATTACTTGCAACATCAACTGTCGATCAAGATAAAGCCCTAATGATATCAACTGCGGATGTTCAAAAATAATCGATTTTTTTTCCGCCATCGGTTCAATAATAGCCGCTACATCGCGCATGATTTCTGAAATAAGGGTCACTTCAGGTTTAAAAGTTAACTTACCCGCTTCAAGTTTTGCAAAATCGAGGATCGTATTGACTAATGTCAATAAGTTATTACCAGAAATACCAATTTTTTGAATATAAGATTTTAAATTATCGGGAAGCGATTTATTCATCATCAAAATTTGAGAAAATCCAATAATAGCATTCAATGGTGTTCGTAATTCATGACTCATATTGGCTAAAAACATATTTTTAGACTGACTTGCCCGTTCTACTTGGTCTACTAACTGAATCAAGGCTTGTTCCCGCTCTCGATTGTGAAAGTTTTGTTTCATGATTTCCAATAAAATCTTAATAATTTCTACCATATAAACTTTATTCGGAATCTCTTTTATCTTAACTGCAACATTAATTCGCTTATTTTTAAGGATAATTCTTCCTATTGTATCGTATTCATCTTGATTGTTAATCTCGTTTGAACCTACATAGAGCTCATTAATACACCATCCTAACGCTTTCGTTAACTGTGTATGCAATCGTTCTTCTACTGTTTCCATTTGTTCGGCAGGTTCTTTTACACTGATACCATTATCAATCGACTGCATACACGACTGTAAAAACTCTATCCCTGAATGCACACCCAAAAAAGCAGTTGTGGAAATATCAGAAAGCGGTTTATCAATAACAGCATAAAGCTCCGTTGAGATAACCTCTATTTTTTCATAAAGTGTTTTGCTATTCCCATTATTCTCTAAAAGCTTATCAAGAACTTCATGATACTCATGATGTAAATTTTGCATTTGTTCAAAATCAAGTCCCAAACTCTCCAACAGTTCCTTTTTCGGTGCAAGTTCATGAATAAGAGCACTCAAGGGACACATTGTTTCATCCTTAAATTGCCCCTTAATCTCTTGTACTACTTGTACGCTTGCATCCCTTTCACTCCAATAATAAGCTAGCTTTTTTTGACTTTGCTTATGAATCATCAAAGATGAAAATAGTTTATCAAAGAGATTTAGAATTTCATTCTCTTTTTTCATCTCTTCTTGACGTCCAGAAAAGTGTTCAAAATAACTCTCATTTATAATGGACTCAGAAATTCTCAACATTTTAAGAATAATCGCTAAATCATCTCGAATTTGAGTATTAACATTCGCGAGCTCAATCACGATTTCATTGACTATATTAAACCCTCTACTAAGATGAATTGGTTCCAACCCAATAGCAATATGTATCTCTCCAATCTGACGCGTACGCTCCACCATCCGGTCATCATAAGGGTGGATAAACAAGGAACTAAAATATTCACTAAACATTCGAATAAGACGCGGAACATCGGTAGCAGATAAAATATTACGGTAAATAGGATCTTTCAGTAAATAATGAAGATACAGCCTCTCAGCTATCAGTGCGGCAAAAGAGTGAATATACGTTCCAACTTTTTCTCGACGACCCATTTGTTCATCATTTAATGCAAATATAGCTACCAACGAGGAAGTCTCAAGAGATTTATACATCAGCCTTCTCCATTTGGTATATAAGCATCCAGTACCGATTTTATATCATCCATATCAATTGGTTTAGAAATGTAAGCATCGAACCCATGTAGCAACAATTTTTCACGATCACCACTAATAGCGAATGCAGTGACACAAATGACTGGCAATGATAATTTTAGTGTTTCTTTAACTTCCGTCAGCAACGCATATCCATTCATAATGGGCATATCTATATCAGAAAGTAAAAGATCAAAAGATTCTTTCTTTAGCTTTTCAAGTGCTTCAGCACCATTTTCTACCATTTCAACACTTACGTGAGGATAGAGAAGCTCAATCATTGCCTGAACAACCATTTGGTTGCACTCTTCATCCTCAGCTATTAAAATTCGCATACTAACTCCTTATTGTAATTGATCAATCAAATTCATGATCGATGGAATCTCTTCTTCATCGGGAAACGCGGCTCTAATCTGTAAAAATTGATCCAAGTGTTCCACTAATAAGTTTAACAAATTGGTATCGAAATGAGTACCACTTCCCTCTTGCATAATTTCGATCGTTTTTTCAATCGTAAATGCTTTTTTATACACCCGTTCAGAACTAAGAGCATCAAAAACATCTGCAATCGCAACAATCCGAGCGTACAAATGGATTTCTTCACCTACTAATCCTCTTGGGTATCCTGTTCCATCAATCTTTTCATGATGTTGCAGTGCAATAATGCGCCCTGCGTTAATCACAGGATACTCTTCACTTGACTCGAGCATCTTGGCACCTAGCACTGAATGCAGTTTCATAATCTCAAATTCTTCAGGACTAAAATGCCCTGGTTTGAGCAAAATTTTATCAGGAATCCCTACCTTCCCAATATCATGTAATGGTGAAGCATAAAGTATCAACTCAATTTCTTGAGGATCAAGTCCTAACAGCTCTGCGAGCTTAGCTGAATAATGACTCATTCGCTTAATATGCATCCCCGTCTCTAAATCTCGATATTCCGAAGCTTTTCCCAATCGGGCAGAAATCTCGTATTCTGTTTTTTTGGCTAATGCTAACGCAGCGGCAAGATGCACCGTGCGCTCATTGACCTTCTCTTCTAAAATTTGGTTGGAAGCTTCGAGCTGATCTTGAAAATTTTTAATTTTAGCGTGGATAAAAGTACGGAGTTTAAGTTCCTCTACATCAATTGGCTTACTTAAAAAATCACTTGCCCCTGCGCGCAAAGCACGATGTTTTTCTTCCGCATTTGCAGTAACAACAATCGTCGGGATCTGTGACCAAACAGCGTTTGATTTAAGATGGACAAGGGTTTCAAAACCGTTCATTACGGGCATCGCCAAGTCAAGTAATATTACATGAATATTAACATCTTTTTTTAAAATATCTAAAGCCTCTTGACCGTGCATTGCTCTCGTTATTTGGACGTTTGTATCTTCCATAAAAGCAAATTCTATAAGGTCAAGATTGAATTCTTGATCATCAACTGCCAGTATTTTGATGCTTTTCATACTATAACCTTTATGTTACGCAATATATCTCTTTTAAAATTATTTAGCTTCAAGTGACAGTGTACATTTATAAGTTTTAAAGAGTCTTGAGAACCCTACTATTCTACAAATAAACTCGTTCTAATTCAATGGCTAAATATTTTCCCGTAAAACTCCCTGTTTTTTCCCATGTTTCAGCAACATATTCTGGAACACCCTCCGAAACAATCAATCCACCACCGCTCCCCCCCTCAGGGCCCAAGTCAATAATGTAATCAGCATTCTTAATCATATCAAGATTATGTTCAATAACAAGAACAGAATTCCCCAACTCAACAAAATTATGAAGAACTCTCGTAAGACGGTTAACATCATCGAAATGTAGCCCAGTAGTCGGTTCATCGAGAATGTAAAGGGTATTTCCCGTATCACGACGGCTGAGTTCTTTTGCAAGTTTGATCCGCTGTGCTTCTCCACCCGATACGGTTGTCGCATTTTGACCTAGCGTAATATAATCAAGTCCTACATCGCTCAATGTTTGTAAAATCACTTTCATCTTCGGAATAGGGGCAAAAAACTCCAACGCTTCCCCCACCGACATATTGAGAACATCGGAAATCGTTTTCCCTTTGTACTCCACTTGGAGAGTTTGAAAGTTATAACGACTCCCATGACACGCATCGCATTTCACCATGATATCCGGCAAGAAGTGCATCTCAATCTTGATTTCCCCCTCCCCTTGACACTTCTCACATCGACCACCTTTGACGTTGAACGAAAAGCGAGATGCTGTATATCCCCGAATCTGCGCCTCTTTGGTTTTTGTGAAAAGATTACGGATTTCGTCCATCACCCCTGTATACGTAGCAGGATTTGATCGTGGTGTTCTCCCTATGGGACTTTGGTCGAGATAAATAACTTTATCAAGCTTCTCAAGCCCTTCAACTTCCACCCCTGCCACACGGTTGACTTTTCTTGCACGATTGAGGATTTCACGACTCACGGGAAGAAGCGTTTGTAAGATTAATGAACTTTTACCACTCCCACTCACCCCCGTCACACAGACAAAGTT
>CANMHZ010000081.1 GCA_947497635.1 Helicobacteraceae bacterium
CATTGTCGCTTTTGTGACCGCCTTTATATTTGCCCTTGCCACCGTGAAACTTTTTGTCGGTTTTGTGAGCCGTCATACCTTTGTACCGTTTGCCATTTATCGGATTATTGTTGGGGTGATTTTCTTTTATTTTGTGGGGACGATGCCTGTTTAATAATTGCAGACACAACTAGGTAGCAAGTTATAACCTCTAAATCAAACTAAAAAGGCTCTCTATAAATAATTATTATTTATATTTTTTTAAATAAATGATATAATAAATAAAATCTATTTATAGGAGCACAAAATGATGTTTAAAGTCGGGAAACCGGTAACTGGCAATGACTTCTTTGATCGTACGAAGATGATTACGGATGTTCGACGACTCATAGTTGATCGGCAGGACTTCATGATGAAGGCTCCTCGACGGTATGGCAAGACATCCCTTATTAAGCATGTTTTATTGGATTCAAAAGATCCCTATCTTTATCTTGATCTTCGGCGTGAATCGAGAATGGAAAATATTGCCGAACAAATCATTGACTTTGTTTTTACACAGGCGGGTATCTCAGGATTCTTTCGTAGGATGAAAGAGGGTATCGCAAAATTTATGATTAATGCAAAACATGAAGTTACCATCAAAACGGAAATCTTCGAATATTCGGTAGAATTTTTCTCCGATGAAAAAAAGAAGCCGTGTGAATTATTGATTAAAGCTTTGGAAACAGCTGAACAGATTGCTACTGAATTAAATCGCCATTTCATTATCATTTTTGATGAGTTTCAAGATGTTTCACGTTTCATTTGTGAAGGAAATGTTTTAGAAATGATGCGCGGAACAATCCAACATCACGAACACATAACGTATGCGTTTTTGGGAAGTATCGAGCACCTAATGACAGACATTTTTGAAAATAAAAAATCCCCTTTTTATAACTATTGCCGAAAATTAAAACTCCCTGCATTCGATATCATCGAACTTGCACCTCAGCTGGAAATGACCTTTAAAAAACGACAAATTATTTTCGAAGATTCTTTAGATCTCATGTCGGTGCTACAACGACTTTTTGGACATCCCACCAATACTATGCTAGTAATGCAACATATTTACTACAGTGCACTTGACAAAGAAATTCGGCTTGTCACAAAGCAGATGATTGATAACGCATACGAAAGTGCATTTAACGAAGTCCATGATTTGATTGAACAGTACGTTCATGAACTCAAAGGAAAAAAGCACCATTACGATGTGTTATGTCGATTAGCACGCAATGAAGAGCAAATCCTTACCGCGCAAGCTTTGAATCAAGTATACAAAGGATTAATAGAAATGGGATATATTGCCCATATTAAACGAGGAGAATATATCCTTAATGACGGCTTTTTGGTTGAATATGCAAAAGGGTTTAATACTTAACCCCTCTGACTCTTAATCTGATCGATCAAAATCTTCGCCAAATGAAGCCCTTTTGATCGGTGGGACAATCCTCTTTTCACTTCGCCATCCAACTCTCCTAATGTTTTTTCAAACCCATCAGGGATGAATATCGGGTCGTATCCAAACCCATTATCCCCTCGTAACTCCGTAATGACTACTCCGTGCATCCATCCATGTACACAACTCTCCCCCTCACGTGAAACGATAGCAATAGCAGCTGTATAATGAGCGGGGGATGACTCAACTCCATGATTTTTAAGCTCATTCACGAGCTTTTGAAGATTATCTTTATCGGTTGCATTCTCACCGCCATAACGGGCACTGTAAATTCCGGGGGCACCGTCTAATACATCGACACTGATACCGCTATCATCGGCAATCACAACCGCTTCACTATCTCCTAGTGCTTTATAAACAGCGCGTGCTTTTATGAGGGCATTCTCTTTGAATGTTGCTCCGTCTTCGATAATCTCAAATCCTTCGATCAAATCGGTATAGGGGAACACCTCACGATCATGTAAAAGAGCAATAATCTCACGCACTTTTCCCTTATTCGACGTTGCTAACACTACTTTCATGGAAACTTCCTTAGATTTGACTTAGTAATATCATTTCACTCATTTGCCTCATGAGAAGATATACTATAATAACGGAAATTTTAACTTACTTAAGGTCACAACGTGTTTAAAACAGTCATGCCTCTTTCCGCGATTTTATCGCTTCGCTTTTTTGGTCTTTTTTTAGTTCTCCCTGTTCTCTCGGTCTATGGACTCACGCTTCAAGGGGCAACACCTCTTCTTATTGGGGTCATTGTCGGTGGATATGCACTGACTCAAGCGATTTTTCAGCTCCCTTTTGGAATTATGAGTGACAAAATCGGTCGTAAACCTACCCTTCTTATTGGATTGATTATTTTTCTCGTAGGGTCTATTATTTGTGCGGTAAGTGTTGATATTTATACCCTTATGTTTGGACGATTTTTACAAGGGGCTGGTGCTATTGGTGCGGTTATTCCTGCGATGATTAGCGATTTGGTCAACGAAGAGTCTCGCGGTAAAGCTATGGCGCTTATGGGGGGGACGATTGCGATTAGTTTTGCACTAGCGATGGGGCTTGGACCTGTAATTGCGGCTCAATATGGACTCTCTTCTTTGTTCTGGATTACCGCTGGCTTGTCTATTTTCTCTATGATTATTCTCTTTACCAATGTCCCAACCCCTCCACGTATCCGTCACATCTATCACTCGTCCACCAATACGCGTGATATTTTAAAAGATCCGAATCTTCTTAATATGGTCATCATCAACGGAATGCAAAAAGGGCTTATGACCGTTGCGTTTGTTCTCATTCCTGTATTGTTGATCGGTACTGACACCATACAAGGATTCGATTGGGTAGCCGCTGATTTGTGGAAAGTATACGTTCCTGCTTTAACTGCTGGATTGGTTGCTATGGGACCTGCTGCGGTGTTTGGTGAAAAGTATAACAAGCCAAAACAAATATTTCTCATCTCTATCGTCCTCTTTATTGTAGCCTTTACTTTGATGGGATTTGCGACGCAAAGCTGGCAGTTTGTCATGGGAGTTGTAAGTTTCTTTATTGCTTTTAATATGATGGAGCCATTGGTTCAATCGATGATCAGTAAGTTTGCGAAAGTCCATCAAAAAGGGGCAGCGTTAGGAATTGCCAATGGATTCGCGTATCTCATGACGTTTATCGGAGGAATTGTGGCAGGTCTTGCCTTGCAGTATTCCAACAAAGAGACGTTAGCGATAGCCTTGATTATCGTATCGACGTTGTGGCTTTTATGGACGATGAAACTTACGAATCCATTGCGCTTTTCACACCTTTATATCCCTATGGATCATGTGGATATGGAGAAACTAAATGGCTTAGAACATGAGCATATTGCAGAGTGGTTTATTAATGAGACCGAAAATTTGGTCGTTGTAAAATATCGTAAAGATATGGTTGAAGAAGAAGCCATTAAAGCGAAGATTGTAAAATAAGCGAATGAACCACTATTTTTGTGCCATTGATGCAGGGACGGGGAGTATTCGGGCGGTTATTTTTGATACCCATGGACATCAATGTTCTGTGGCGCAATACGAATGGACGCATATCGCGGAAATAGGAGTAGAGGGGTCTATGGGGTTCGATTTCTCCCAAGGATGGCTCCTTGCCAAGCGATGTATCCAAGAGGCTATTGCTAAAGCAGGAATCAGTGCAAAAGAGATTGTTGCAGTTTCGGCTTCGAGTATGCGTGAGGGGATAGTTGTTTATGATAAGGATAAGAAAGAACTTTGGGGAGTCGCAAACGTCGATAGTCGTGCAAGCTGCGAAGTAGCGTATCTTAAGCATCAATCTCCTACGATGGAGTTGGAATTTTATAAAAACAGCGGACAAACCTTTGCCCTCTCATGCGCTCCACGGCTTTTGTGGTTGAAAAACAACCGCCCCTCTTTGTATGAAAAAGCAACTTATTTCACGATGATAAGCGACTGGATATTGTTTAAGCTCAGCGGTGAGTTAGCCTCTGAACCTTCCAATGCAGGAACAGCAGGGGCGTTTAATCTCAAAAACCGTGATTGGGAAAAAAGCCAATTCGAGAGATGCGGGTTAAAAGATATGTTTGTCCCTGTATTGGAGAGCGGTGATGTCTTGGGTAAAATATCCGCGCAAGCTTCCCAAGAGACAGGACTAAGCCTTGATACCCTCGTTGTGATGGGTGGTGGTGATGTTCAAATTGGCTCTGCAGGTCTGGGGGCTTCCAAGCTTGGTGATGCAGTGGTTTTAGGGGGAAGTTTTTGGCAACAAGTGGTCAATATCCCCTCTGATAGAACCCTTTGTGAGGAAATGCTGCTTCGGGTCAATCCCCATGTTGTCCGTGGTATGAGCCAAGCGGAGGGGATTACCTTTTTTACGGGATTGGTGATGCGATGGTTTCGGGATACTTTGGGTGGTGGAAGAAGCTATGAAGAGCTTGAAAAAATGGCAGCTTCGATTCCCGTAGGCTCTCACGGGATACTTCCTATTTTTAGTGACAGCATGAACTATGGAGAGTGGATACACGCTTCCCCCTCGTTTATAGGGCTTGGACTAGACAGCAGCAAATACAATATCGGTTCACTATTTCGCTCATTGGAAGAAAATGCGTGCATTGTAAGCGCCATCAATCTTGACAATATCAAAGCCTTTAGCGGTGTCTCCCCCACGTCGCTCACTTTTGCTAGCGGTGCATCTAATGGTGCAGTATGGTCACAGATTTTAGCGGACGTGACGGGATTGGAAGTCAATGTTCCTGTCGTGAAAGAGGCTACCGCATTGGGCGTTGCAATGGCGTGTGGAATCGGTGCAGGGGTGTATAGCAGTTTTGACGAAGCAGGGCAAAATAGTGTAAAAATCGAAAAAACATACACCCCTGATTCGGCTAATTTTCAAGCCTATCAAGAGGTGAAAGAGAAATGGCGTAAGGTTTACGCTAAACAGATGGAACTTGTTCGTGATGGGACGTTGGAGCCTATGTGGAAGGCTCCGGGGGTATAACATGAACAAAACACGTGATGATGATATGCTTATAGAAATGATTACCCCTCGATGATAAACTGAATGAAGTTGTCGCCGATGTAGCAAGCTTGAAAGGTGAGGTTAAACTCCTAGAAACCAGTGTTAATGCTAAACTAGATATTTTTAAAGCTGATATTGATCTCAAAATTCAAACTGCCATTAATACCAATATGCGATGGAGTATCGGTATTATCGCCTTTATCGTGACAATGCTAAAAGTTGCTGATATGCTGTTGGCAAAATAGTTCATGAGGAGCATTCCTCCTCAAATCCCCTCTTTCTCAAACTCTTCAAACATACTTTTATAGCGTTCTAAGATGGAAATCATTTTTTCTACCGTACGTAGAGGCGCGAATGAAATCAACTCTTGAATTCGGCTCAATTGATAATCTTCGGGAAAGGAATAGTTTTCAGTTTGATTCTTTTGGCGCAGAAGCAAGGATGCGGTTTGGTATTCTTGTTCACTAGGATTTCTAAGGATATGGTGCAATAATTTAATCCGTTTCCCCTGTGAATCATCAAAAAGTTCTTGCTCACTAATATTCAAAATCTCTACAATCGTAGGGATTAGCTCAATCCGCAACGAAATTCTCCCACTGAGATAGGCATAGATGACCTTTTCTGAGGGAACCTCTCCCGTATTTTTGAGTTTCACATCTTTGGCAATCAAGCGCAATGCAAACTCTTTTTTCGACAACCCTTTTGTTTTCAAGATCTCATTTAACTTTTCATACACTTCCATGATACTACCTGTAGTTTTTAGTATCATTGCGATAGAATTGAATATCTATTGTAGATTTAAGTGTAAATATTTACTACAATAGGTAGAATATGTGAAATACTAAAAATATCGTGCGATAAACTCTTCGATATTAGACAACTTTATAAAAAAAGAGGTGTATCTATGCACTTAATATGTAAATCCGATGACTTTATACCCCTTCTCATAATATAGATTTTAAAGCCATTTTTTTGTCATTCTTTACATTTTATTTTTATAAATGTATGATTTTCTCAAATTAATCTGAGGAGAATATATTTTATGAAGTACAAACAGAAAAA
>CANMHZ010000082.1 GCA_947497635.1 Helicobacteraceae bacterium
AGTTTGGCAATTTGTTCTTTTTCGATTACGAGTGATTGGGAAAGAGTTCGCTGCTTGATTTGCAAGGCAAGGGTATTATGAAAGTTCGTATGAAATTTTTTACTTGAAACAATCAGCATACCGCTAAAAAGAATCAGAATAAATCCCATAATGTGAAGTTCATACGATGAGTTAAGAATCAAAACAGCGATAAATGGAAGTAAAATGGAGAGGTTATACAATAGATAGCTTTCAAAGCGATAAGCAACGGAACCTAGCGCTCCTGCCACCATACCACCTGCGATAAAGACAACCAATAATCCGTATAAAAGAGATTCTGGAAATAAAAAAACTGAGCTTGAACCCCAAACAAGTGACGATAGCGCTAATCCTATAAAATAAAGGAGATAGGCTTTTTGGGATGAGAGTTTATCTCGCATACGTCGATAATAAAAATATCCACCATAACGTAGCAGAGTCAAAAGCGTATTAAGCATAATCCATAGAACTAAAACGGGTGTATCAATATGACCTATTAGCATCCAAGCAAGAAAAAGAGCATTAAACCACGATGCGAACAAAGGGAGAGGCAGTGCCGTATAAAGATTATCCAACTCGTTAGCAAAGATCTCTTCATCAATTGTCATACGTCCTAACCCTTTATTCGAAATTGAGATGATTATAGAAGAGTTAAACTTTAATCTTTATAAGCAGAGGGGTTAAATTTCCCCTTTGTCTTTATTGTTATTGATTTGGCGTAAGAGATTGTTGAGCATTTGGTCGTGAGAGGGAGAACTATCAAAGCGAATATCCTCTAAATCGGATTTAAACGTTCCGCTGTAATGGATTGATTTTGGTGCAAGAACCACTTTTATTGAAGAGTTAAATGCGATCAAGGGTTGTGTTATTTTATAGTGACGTTTAAGGACAGAGGGGAGGGTATGCCCTTTTTTGATATTTAAAGCGATAGTAGTATTGGTAAAATCGCTATTGAGTTGTCCATCAATATTTCCCGTAATCGGTGTAGGAAGGGAGATGAGTTTAAAAAGGGAGAGTACATTGGCGTGTTTGAGGGTGAGATTAACCATTTTAGGGCGCAGTTTGGTGAGCTTTAGCGTAGCATCTATTTTCCCCCCTGCAGCAAAAGCTGTGGTGTTGAGCTTGAGATGGTTTTGTGTCCCTCTTAATACGCTATGTATCTTTGCCTTGGTGCGTAGAGGATAGTGTGCAAATTGTTCGAAGATCCCCAGTTCATCAACGGACATATTTAGATCCGTATGGATAATGAAAGGGTGTATTTTCCCCTCTTTATCGGCGAGAAGTGACCAAAAATCAAAACTCTCATTATTCTCTTTGAGTCTCGAGGGTTTAAAGTGATGCGTTGTGGCGATGAGCTGACCTGTAGCGGTAATATCACGCTTCTCTATTCCATTGATATTGATCTCTCCATTAAGTACCGTATCACTATTGTGGGGGTATTCGAACGTTTCCATAAAGGGTTGATAGGGGAGATTATGGATGTGAAGCTGTAGGGAGCTTAGAGAGAGAAAGTGCAAAGTTGCGTTGGTATCGATACTTCCCGAGAAAAGATGAGTTTCTCCTGTGAGATGGAGATCGTGATAGGCTCCTTGGAGCGTTCCGTTGGTCTCAATAGGCAGTTTCGTTGTATTTATCCCTGCAAGATTTGAGAGATTGGCATCATATAAGGCATTGATATGAGGAGGAATGAGGGTATAAACGCCTTTGGTCTTCACGCTATTGTTGGCTTCATCGACAAAAGAGAGTTCAAAATTATCCGAGGTGAGGGTAAACGTTTTTAGGGTAATAGGGTGTTGGAGTGCCGAGGTGAGTTTATTTTGGAGTAGGGGAGAGAGCACCCAATTGCCCAACGGGGTAAAGAGGATAATATGCGCAATTGCCCACACTGTCATCAATATAAGACCAATGGCGACTAAGATATATCGCTTACGAAGCGGATTCCCTTCTATTGGGAGATCAACAGTATCCATGGGGTTCCTATCGTTAAAAAGATGATGAGGTTGAGCAATGTTACGGCTCCCCCATAGATATAGATTTCACGGGCGGTGATGTAGCCTGAGCTTAGATATATGGCATTTGCAGATGATCCTTGGGGGGTAATCATGGCATTAAAATTGGTTGCGAAGAGAAGCATCATTGCCATAAGTTCCCCCGGAACCCCTGCTGTAATTCCTATAGTGAGAAAGACACCGAAGAGGGCGAGGAGATGGGCACTTTGAGAGACGAAAAAATAGTGGATAAAGACATAGATGAGGATAAGGAGGAGATAAACACTCATCCACGACATCCCCACTAAATAGCCACTGGCACCCTCGGCAAGGGAGCCCATAAATCCAAGACGGGCAAGCTCCGTACTCATCGCAAACAAAATCGCAAACCATATCAGGGTACTTAGCGCTTCCCCTTGGGCTTTAAAATCATCTATCCCAAAGACACGGGTTACCATCAAGATTGCAAGCCCTCCAAAAGCTACCGCCGTTTTATCGATGGGAAAGATTCCTGAAAGTGACCACAACAGAAGCATAGAGAAAAATACCCCTCCCGTAATCCACTCATTGCGACTAATTGAGCCCATTTTTTTCAGTGCCTCTATTGCTTGCGAAGGAGCGTCTGGGGTTGCGGTATGTTCAGGGGGGAATAGGCGATAGAGTAAATAAGGGAGGGCAATAAAAGCGACCAAGGTTGGAACGATGGAGGCAAGGAGCCATGAACCAAATGTGATGTTGATTCCCATCGTTTTGGCTATTCCTGCCCCGATAGGATTGACTGCCATTGCGGTAAGCCAAAGTCCTGAAGAGATCGTGAGTCCCGCCATAGAGGTCATCATCAAATACGCACCTGCACGGCGACGTGATCCATCGGCGACTTTGGAACCGCAATCGTGTGCCAATCCATACACGATCGGATAGAGGACACCTGAACGGGCGGTGTTGCTGGGGAATGCTGGGGAAATGAGTAGATCCGTAGCAACGATACTGTATCCCAATCCCAACGTTGAAGAACCAAATTTACGGATAATGTGCAACGAGAGCCGTTTGCCAAGACCTGATTTATGAACGGCATGAGAGACCAAAAAAGCGGCAACGATAAGGAGGATAAAACTCTCTGAGAATCCTGAATAGGCTATTTTTGGATTCATAACCCCACTCAGAACACTGATCGCCAGGGCGATAATTGAGGCAGTAATGATGGGTAGGATATTGAAGATGATGGAGAGTATCGTCGTAATAAAGATCGTAAATAAGTTCCACGCTTGATGGGTAATTCCTAAAGGAGGTGGAAGTAAATAAAGAAATAGTGCGAAAATAATCAAGCCAATAACGCTCAACATTCGGGAAAGAGAGAAAATCATACACACCTCTTTTTCTCTTATTATAACATTAATGGTCAATGGAGGCGTTAAGGTCGTTATTTTATTCAGAACTATGTTATCCTTACCGCTAATAATTGACACAAAGGAACACAATGTCGCTCAAAGTTGTCCTCTCCCATAAAACACACTATGCTTTTGATAAACCAATTAACCTTTCTCCCCATATCATTCGGTTGCGTCCTGCACCCCATAGTCGTACCCCTATTGAGGCGTATTCACTGAAAATAAAGCCTGATAATCATTTTATTAACTGGCAACAAGATCCCTTTGGAAATTATCTCGCTCGTGTTGTTTTCCCTGAAAAAACGACAGAACTTTCGATTGACGTTGAAGTACTGGCAGAGCTTGTAAGTATTAACCCTTTTGATTATTTCGTTGAAGAGAGTGCGGAAAACTTCCCTTTTAGTTACTCTAAAGCAACCAAAAAAGAGCTCTCTCCGTATTTGAAAATTGACGAAAAAGGGAAACGACTTATTGAATTTGTTAATTCTATTGATTTGACCCCTCGTCCTATTAATGATTTTCTCGTCGAACTTAATATTAAAGTTAATAAACACCTAAACTATACCCTCCGTATGGAACCAGGGGTGCAAACGTGTGCTGAGACATTGAAAACACAGTTGGGCTCATGCCGTGACTTCGCATGGCTGTTTGTTCAAGTATTCCGTCATTTAGGTCTTGCTGCCCGTTTTGTTTCGGGGTATCTTGTACAGCTTGCCGCTGATGTTAAATCTCTTGATGGCCCAAGTGGCCCTGCAGAAGATTTTACCGATCTACACGCATGGACGGAAGTGTATATTCCAGGCGCTGGGTGGATTGGTTTGGATTCGACAAGTGGATTGTTCGCAGGGGAGGGGCATATTCCTCTTGCGTGTACCCCAAGTCCTGAGAGTGCCGCGCCCGTAGAGGGGGGGATGGATAAGTGTGAAGTAGAGTTTACCTACTCCAACACCGTCACCCGCGTATTTGAATCTCCTCGTGTTACGAAGCCGTATCGCGATGAGCAGTGGGAAGCGATCAAAGCATTGGGCTATGAGGTGGACGAAGAGTTAGTAAAAAATGATGTTCGTATGACAATGGGAGGGGAGCCAACATTTGTCTCGATTGATGATCAAGAATCTCCACAATGGAATACCGAAGCAGATGGCCCTCATAAACGTCAACTTGCCAATGTTCTTGCCCGTCGCCTTCTAAAAACTTTTGGCAAGGGGGGGATGCTTCACCACGCGCAGGGGAAATGGTATCCTGGAGAGCCATTGCCACGTTGGATGTCTACCATTTTTTGGCGTAAAGATGGTCAACCGATGTGGAAAAATCCTGATCTTTTGGCAGGATTGGATCAAACCTTCGAGTATACCAATGAGGATGCGAAAAAGTTTCTAGCACGCTTGAGTCTTAATCTCGGAATCAGTGATAAGAATATTCAAGGGGCATTTGAAGATCCTCTTGTCGCATTGCTTCAAGAATCTCAGTTACCCATTGATGTGGATCCTCTTAAAGCCAATCTCAAAGATCCATTAGAGCGACGTGCCCTTGCACAGCAACTCAGTCGTGGATTGGATGTCCCAACAGGTTTTGTATTGCCATTGGGATGGGGAAGCACTCGTTGGGTTACGTCCGGGTGGGAATTTCGTCGTGGGCATCTGTTTTTAGCCTCAGGAACGTCGGCTTTGGGACTACGGTTACCGCTTGATTCACTGACTCTTAAACCCCATGTAGAGTTAGAACAGAGCTTCGAGCCCGATTTATTTGCTTCGTATCCTGCTTTGGGTGAGTATCATACAGCAGTAGAGGAGCGTGCGAAAAAAACCACCAAAAATACGAAAAAAAGTGCTGATTATGAGCCGTTTGTCCGTACCGCTATTTGTGCCGAAATACGAGAACAAAAACTCTATCTTTTTCTTCCGCCGATTCAAGAAGCAGAAGCATTTTTGGATTTGATTGCCTCTATCGAGATAACCGCTGCACAGCTGGATATGCCTATTATGATTGAGGGATATGAAGCTCCTAGTGATTTACGAATCGAAAAAATGCGAGTTACTCCCGATCCAGGAGTTATTGAGGTCAATATTCATCCTACTTCAAGTTGGGAAGAACTCACGGATGTTATTGGAACCCTCTACGAAGAAGCCCATTTTTCACGTCTAGGAACCGAAAAATTCATGCAAGATGGCAAACATACAGGGACAGGGGGAGGAAATCACGTCACCGTAGGAGGATTGACCCCAAGTGATAGCCCATTATTACGTAATCCCGATTTGTTACGCTCTCTTATCACCTTTTGGCAGCACCATCCGGGCTTGTCGTATCTCTTTTCAGGGTCATTTATCGGGCCAACATCTCAAGCGCCTCGTGTGGATGAAGGGCGTGCTGAGAATCTCTATGAGCTTGAAATTGCATTTTCACAGATTCCTCAGGGGGAAGAAGTTCCGTTTTGGCTCACTGACCGATTGTTTCGGCATATGCTTACCGACATTACGGGCAATACCCATCGATCAGAGTTTTGTATCGACAAACTTTATTCTCCGGACTCCTCGACGGGGCGATTGGGGATTTTAGAGTTACGTGGTTTTGATATGCCTCCTCATGCCCAAATGTCTCTTATGCAG
>CANMHZ010000083.1 GCA_947497635.1 Helicobacteraceae bacterium
GAGAAATCATTAATTTGGCAACAATACGTTGGTAATCTTCAATACGACGTGTTGTTTGAGCTACAACAGCGACTTTGTCACGCAGTACTAACGCATCCACTTCATCGGCTGAATTTACAACATAGGCATGCCCCACGGCATAACTTTTAACCCCTTTGATCTCTGGATGTGCTTCATCTCCGAAAATAAGGACATCATATCCTTGTGCGGACATCTCTTCACAAATTTGTTGTGGTTTTGTAACGTATGGACACGTTGCATCAATAACATCAACATTATGCTCATGCAAAAGAGCCAACTCGTCCTTAGGAATTCCATGCGTTCGAATAACAGCAACATCCCCTGCTTGAAATGAGTGTAAATTCTCACTCAATGCCACATTAAAATCACGCTTCAACCGCTCAATTTCATTAGAATTATGTATCAATGGTCCATATGTAGATGAGTTTTTATTCTCTTCTGCAATTTTGATAGCACGTTTCACCCCAAAACAAAACCCGTAACTCTCAGCTAGCTCTATTTTCATCGATTAACCTTGGTACACTGTGCAAGTAACGCAAAAAAGTTTGGAAACGATGTATTGATACACTCAATATCCTCAACTTCCATCCCACATCGTATTCCTGCAATACAAAAACTCATCGCAATACGGTGATCACCATGGCTATTAACTCTAGCAGAGTGTAATGTTCCACCCATAACAGCATATCCATCCGAAAATTCTTCCGTTTGAATACCACAAAGATTCAAATTATCGACAACGGTTTTAATGCGATCTGACTCTTTGACTCGAAGTTCTTGGGCATTTTGTATAAGACTTTTACCCTCAGCACATGCCATTGCAATCGAAAGCACAGGAAGCTCATCAATCAGCCACGCAATATTTTCGGATACTACCACTGCCTTTAAAGGTGCATATTTTACGGTAATAGATCCAATGGGTTCATACTTTTCGCTTGTTATGGTATAGGTAATATTGGCACCCATGCGCTCCAACACTTTGAACGCTTCAATACGAGTGGGATTCAAAGTCACCCCTTCAATCACAGTTGAAGAATTAGGTGTAATAGCTGCTGCAACCGCAAAGAAAAAGGCACTGGAAGGATCAGCAGGAACACGAATAGAAAGGGGGGTAAGAGGTTTTTCAAGAGGCCATATTTTTGTTTCAAGAGCATTACATTCAATATGAGCACCCATACCCAACAACATTCGCTCTGTATGGTCTCGACTCAATTCGGGTTCACGAAAAGTACACATACCATCCGAACGAAGTGCTGCGAGAATCATTGCACTTTTTACCTGCGCAGAAGCTACTTTTGATTCATAACTAAACGCTTTAAGAGATGCACCACGGATTGATAAAGGGGCTAAATCTCCATTATTTCGACCATCTAGCTGTGCCCCAATATTTCGTAATGGCTGTGTCACTCGCTTCATAGGACGACGTTTGAGATATTCATCCCCTGTAAGGATAAAATGTCCCTCAGCCGAAGAGAGAAGCCCACAAAACAGGCGCATTCCTGTTCCTGAATTACCACAATCAAGTATTTCCGATGTTTCATGTATTCCGTGTGAAATGATTGTAATGACTTTTCCGTCGTCGTGAATATCAGCGCCCAATTGACCTACGATATTGAGGGTATTAAGGGTGTCTTCCGCGCGTAAAAAATTCTCAATTCGACTCTCACCTTCCGCTAAAACAGCAAACATGGCGCACCGATGAGAGATCGATTTATCAGGAGCAATCGCATCACTTTTAAAATCAAAGGATACTGCTGGAAAAACCTTAGCCGACATCATCGCAAACCAATCCCTAACTCTTCTTTAAGCGCATTTAAAATAGACTCCATTACCATAGTAATATCCTCTTCTTCAAGTGTTTTATCCATAGATTGAACAACGAAACGGATACTAAGACTGATATTATCGCCCAACGCTTCAGATGAATAACGATCTACGGGATAAAAACGTTGTATCTCAATAGGAGCATATTTTGAAATAACTTCTTTTATCACTTCATACTGTAATGCTTTTGGAATAACAACACTTAAGTCTCTATAGGAGGCTTGAAATTTGGAAAAAGGTTGTGCTTGAACCAAACCATAAGGAAGTCCCTCCATGTCAATTTCACATATAAAAGTAGATGAAAGATCAAATTGCGCTTCAACATTTGGGTGAACACGGAAAAGTTCGCCTGATTCTACTCCGTTAATCATCACTTTTGCACACATATAAGGGTGTGCTAACGCATGCGTTGGTGTATGTGCCAACATTTCAAACGATCCAATAATATCTGAAATTTTCTGAGCGAACATTGGCAAATCCGCAACAGATGGCTTCCCTGCATTAGAGATTTTTTCCCCCATAGATGCACCTGAAATAATAAATGCAATACGTTTGCTCTCACTACGCTTAGGGTCAAATACCATTCCAGATTCAAATAGTGCTATCTTTTTTTGATTTACTTTCACATTGGCACTCGCTGAATTGAGTAATCCAATCATCAAAGTTGGTCGCAAAGTATCAAGGGTTGCCGTAATAGGATTAAGAAGTTCACTATCACTTTGGGTACATTCAAATCCAAAACGTTCACATACAGCACGCTCATTAAAGACAAAATGAACGCTCTCAAAGAATCCACTTTGGGCACTGCGGTGACGGTACATTCGAATCTTTCGATAGGTCTCTAAGTCATCCGTATTTTGATTCTTTTCAGCAAAAACCAATGGTTTTGAGGGGATATTATCAATCCCAACCATACGAACAATCTCTTCAACAATATCTTGTTTATTCACAATGTCATGACGAAAACGAGGAACTGAAATTGCAAAAGTCGATGCTTTAGGCTTACTAATTCCCATCCCTAAGTTTTTCAAAATTTGTGTCAATCTAGTTTTATCGATTTTCATTCCGATAAATGATTCAAATTCCCCTTCATCCATCGTTACAACACGTGTTTCATGCTGATATTGAAGCTCTATTTGCCCCCCATAAATTGCTGATGGGGTATATTTTTCAAGCAATCCCATGACATAACGGATACCCATTTGTAACTCGGGTTCGCTTCCACGAGACGTATGATAATAGTGTGGGCAACTAGTGACTTTTTTCTCACCCATTTTTTTTGCAATAATTTCAGGAGAAATGTAACTTGCTTCAATAATTGCTAACCCAGTATTTTTAGAAAAATGACTCTCTTTATTTTGTGAAACGCCAACAACTGAAAGATGCTCTTTGCCATACAAAGAGGTATAACCATTTTCATCATTGGAAAGAGTAAGCAATGATTTACCATTTCCTGTTTCTTCCAACATTTCAAAAGGATAAGCACGTAAAATAACTCCCGTGCTATGCGTTGTATACTTCAATAATGTATCCATAACACAGAGAGAATTTTCTTCTAATATTGCCATACGTAACGTGATCAAAAAGGGAATATTTAGCTCTTTGATCTCTACAGCACCAAACAATAATTCAACATCATACGTCTCAGCATGTTGAAGTTGTAAAATCCGTCCTATCCCTAAACGCCCTTCTTGCTCAACTTTTTGAGTATTTTCACGAAGTTCTTTGTTAAATGCAGCACTTAAATCACGTGCTACTCCATGAATACTCAAACAATCACCGCGATTAGCCGTCAGTTCAATTTCAATAATATCGTCGTTAAAAAGTGGATAGGAGCTCAACTCTTTGCCCGCTTCAAGGAGACCGATACTGGAATCGAGAATCATAATCCCCTCACCCATTGAAGGTAGGCCAATCTCTTTAGACGAACAAATCATTCCGTATGAATCCATTCCACGAAGTTTTGCTTCTTTGATAATCAATCCACCGGGAAGTTCTGCCCCTACAGTCGCAACTGCTATATAGATACCAGCACGAACATTCGAAGCACCGCAAACGATTTGACGAATGTCAGAACCCACATTTACCTGACATATATTGAGTTTATCCGCATCAGGGTGCTTTTCACAACTCTCAACGTATCCAATAAGCACTTTTTTGGGAATAGAAATAACCTCATGACGATCAACTTCTAAGCCAATAGCATTAAATGTTTTTAATAACTGCTCCGTTGAAATAGCACTTAGATCAATCCATTCATTTAACCAATTTTTTGTAACGATCATCTAAACTGCTCCAATAATCTAACATCACCCTCAAATAGTGAGCGTAAATCTCCGATACGGTGAATCAACATCGCGAACCGTTCGACTCCAAGTCCAAATGCGTAACCACTGACATTTTCATACCCAACCGCTTTAAATACATTTGGATCCACAATACCGCATCCGAGAACTTCAAGCCAACCTGTTTTTGAACAGACACGACATCCCTTGCCAGCACAAAAAATACAGCTAATATCAACTTCAGCAGAAGGCTCCGTAAAAGGGAAAAAACTAGGACGGAAACGGACATCAATATCCCCAAACATCGTTTTTAGGAAATCCTCAAGGATAAATTTGAGATTTGCAAAAGAGACTTTCCCCTCTTCTTCCACAACCAACCCTTCCACTTGATGAAACATAGGGGTATGGGTCAAATCATAATCACGACGAAATACTGACCCTGGCGCAATCATACGAATGGGCGGTTTAGTATTCATCATCGTACGAATCTGTACAGGTGAAGTGTGCGTACGCAATAATTTTGCATCTTTGAAATAAAAGGTATCTTGCATATCACGTGCAGGATGGTATTTTGGAAGATTTAATGCTTCAAAATTATGAAAATCATCCTCAACCATAGGACCTGTTTGCACCGAGAAATTCATCGCTACGAAATATTCAACAATTCGATCCATTGTTTCCATAACAGGATGAAGTGAACCGCGCTCACTCGTAGCGGAATATAGACTTACGTCAATTGCTTCCTCTTTCATTGACGCATTCAAATGCTCCATTGCCAAAAAGAGTTTTCGATCTACTAATAAAGCATTCAAACCCTCTTTATGAATATTCAACTCTTTCGCAAATGTCCCCTTTTCTTCATTAGGAACATCTTTCATACGGGCGAACTCAGCGTTCATAATCCCTTTTTTTCCGAAAACGGCGATCCGAATCTCTTCGATTTTATCAATCGAGTCAGCCGATTTTATAGCGCTATACCACTCTTCCAAAGCCTAATCTCCATCGTTAATTATATTGAGCAATTGTAGTGAAATCTCTTTTACAATAAGCTTCAAGGGGAAAGGTGTATGCTACAATGTGGGAAAAAAGAGGTTTAATATGTGTATCTTTTGTAAAATAGTCAACGGTGAAATTCCTTCTAATCTCGTCTTTGAGGATGAAAATTTCTTTGCATTCCACGACATTAACCCCAAAGCGCCGATCCATGTATTGGTTATTCCAAAAGTGCATTATGGTAGTTTCAACGATATTCCCGGAGAACTTATGGGGAAAATGGGGACATTTATGCAACTGTTGGCGAAAAATTTAGGTGTAGATGAGAGTGGATACCGTATTATCAGTAATATTGGTGAAAACGGTGGGCAAGAGGTGGGGCATCTCCACTTTCACCTTCTCGGTGGAGCAAAGCTTCAGTGGGGGCATTTTGCCGATGCGGATCCAAAGGATTTCTTTTAATTAGGCGTTACACCCTTGGAGAGAGCCGAAATCAACGGCAGCTCCACCACCGCTTATCATTGTCTCATTTTCGCGAATCATTGTGCCATTGTGAACAATCGTATAGGTGATAGAAGTACTGTCACGAATGGTATTAATCGTCGAGCAGTAAGTCTCTAAGCTTGCCATAACCCATCGTGCTGCCAATGTATCATCACCATTTGAATTAAAACGGTATTCGAGATGAAGTGTATTGAACTTTTTCGGAGCGCTCTCATTTCGCACTACCTCACCATCTACATCAAGATTGGACACTTCAAACCCTTGTTGCTTGGGTAACATCACAACATCCGTTGCACTGCACGCAATAATCCCACTCAAAAAATATTCAATTGG
>CANMHZ010000084.1 GCA_947497635.1 Helicobacteraceae bacterium
CCAATACTTTTTTGGTTTCCAGTACGGGACGGGGACACTCCATATCGCGACAGTCGAGAATCATAAAGTCACTTTTTTGGAAAGGATTTTGTATTGGTACGCTGAGGGTTCAAACGGATCGAGGTATTCACTCTCTACTTCGGCATACGGGTAGCCGAATGAATCGAGGGTTCCTTGGGAATTGGTAGGATAAAGATCAAAGTCACGGGCATGATTGAACGCCATCCAGTTGTTTTCCCAAAAGCCAAAAAATTTATCGGCAAGTTCAAGGACACGAGGTGAGGTTTTTTCGAGATTTTCTTTTAACACCAGCTTGGTAATATCAGCAGGGTCACACGGAACCCATCCCAGAGTAGAGATAAAAAACTCCAGCTTGCAGTGTTGGGCTTTGGTAATATCCTCTTTTGCACCAAACGCATTGGAAAAACGGGATTCTCCGATACGAATTCCCATCACTTCACGCGCAGGAATTCCTGATGCGCGCATCAACGCAACGCAAAGCGCAGACATATCGAGACATTTTCCCCCCATGCGACCCTCGTACTCTAGCTGTGCCAACATGACATTGGGACTCCCCACGCCACATCCGTGAACACTCTCATCACGATAGCTATTGGCGATAATCCAGTCGTATATTTTTCGGGCTTTTTTGAGGGGGTCTTTTTCGTTACCGACGATTTTTTTGGCTGCTTTGGCTACGGCTCCATCGGTGGGAATATGGGCTGTCGGGGCTAAAAACTCTTGGGCTTCTTCTATTGCCTCGGGGCAAACTCGTGTACGTTTAAAGTCACACTGACGATCACGCAAGGCTACTTTCATTGACAAATTAAGGGTTTTATCCGTACTATTTTTATCCCAATAGGCATAAGATGTTGCACTTTCATAATTATTATGCGCCGTTTGGAAACTTTTTTTGGAGGTACTCACCGTTGCAATTTGAAGAACACTTTGAAATCCTGCTATATCAGAGGGAAGTGGAATCCACAAAGCGCACTCTTTGGCAGTATGTCCTGAGAGATCAAATTTCCAATTAATATCATACAGTGCCAACGTGTTTTTTATCTCCACCGAAGCGGTAAGAAAAGAAGGAACGAGACAAATAGCCCCTGAAAGTGTTGTTGTTTTGATGAATTCACGTCGGTGCATGGGTTATCCTACAATAATATCGGTATGGGTTTTAGCAATAACTTCAGCAACGATGACGGCGTTTATTCCCTCATTAAGACAGCGTTCTAGCATCTTTTGAGCATCTTTGGGCGTTGCGGAGATAAGTAGCCCTCCTGATGTCTGTGCATCAAAAAGGATCATCTCCAAATCAGCACCGATGTTACGCTTGAAATTTACGTGTGATTCTAAATACTCTTTGTTGGCATAGCTACCCGCAGGGATAATCCCCATCGCCGCCATCCCCATCGCTTCGGGGAAAAATGGGACAGCGGACGCATCAACCTGAATTGTTTTCATACCCGCACTCATTTCTCGTAAATGTCCCAAAAATCCAAATCCAGTTACATCGGTACAGGCGTGGGCATTAAATTCTCGTGCGATTAACGACGCTTTATAGTTGAGGGTTCGCATGGTGTCGGCGACTTTTATGACGGTGTTCTCGTCCAACAAATCGGCTTTGATCGCTGTTGTCAAAATTCCAAGACCTAGAGGTTTGGTAAGGAGAATCACATCCCCCTCCTGCACTGTATTGTTGCGCAAAATTTTATCAGGATGGACAAATCCCGTACACGAAAGACCGTAAATCATCTCAGGCGTTTCGATGGTATGACCGCCTACGATGACTGCACCGCACTCTTGCACTTTGCTCATTCCACCGCGCAATATTTCGGTGAGAATCTCGGTATGGTGGTTTTTACCGTCAAACCCTACGAGGTTGAGGGCGGTTTTGGCATCGCCTCCCATGGCAAAGACATCACTGAGAGAATTCGCCGCCGCTATTTGACCGTAGATAAAGGGATCATCGACAACGGGGGTGATAAAATCGACCGTCTGCACCATCGCTAAATCGTCAGTAATACGGTAAACCCCAGCATCTTCATTTCCCTCAAAGCCCACAAGCAAATCTTTGTGAAACGATTTCAGATGGCAGGTGACATTTTCCAGCGACCCTGGGGAGAGTTTCGCGGCACATCCCGACGCACGGACAAATTTTGTAAGCTTAGACTCGTTGTTCACGTTGTAGCTCCTTGAGCATTTCGACTGTGTTGGCAGGGTTATCGTTATGGATCGTCATACTTGGTTTGATGGTGACTTTGTAGACTTTATCGTAATACTGGGTCAATAAAATTTCAGAAACCTTGCAAAGGTCACCATTTTCAAATGCGGTGATAGTAGCGATTTTATCATCACGGCTAATGTACGGAGAAATTCGCTCCATCCGCTCCCTGAAAAAGCTCTCATCCATCTGATCGTACATTCGCATAATCCGCTCAACGCGCTGTTCAATGGGTGCAGTGATTTGAACCCGAAACCCTGATTCCATCTGCCGATAGAGAGTGCTTGGCAACATAATCTTTCCAATTCGTCTACTCTCCGCTTCGATGAAAGAGCGTGTGGTGGACTCCAATCCTAAAAGGGCGTGGGCAAGACGATTTTGAAACTCTTTTTGAGTGGGTTGAGCGCCGTTGACATCCCCAAACACGGAACCGTAATGATTCGCCATTTTTTCAAGATCAATCACATTATCCAATTCGTGCAACAAGTCGCTTTTACCACATCCTGTATTTCCTGCTAGGGTTATAAAGTTTATAGGTGGGATATTATCCAAATAGCGGGTTATAAAGGTTCGATACGATTTATATCCCCCCGTAATACGATCAATGCGGTATCCAATATTCGAGAAAATAGTTCCCAATGACGAAGAACGCATCCCTCCACGAGCGCAATAAATAGCAATTCGTGAGCTTGGAGTAAAGGCAGGATAAATATCGTGAATATGTCGCGCGGCATTAAGGCATACGAACGATGCCCCTTTGACACGTGCTTCAAAGGGGGAAATTTGTTTGTAAATCGTCCCCACCTCACAGTGTTCCTCATCATTGAGGGCATAAAAGTTTTGAGCTAAAGGGACATGGGACTCACCGTATTCTCGCGGACTTCGCGCATCAATGATAAGATCATACGTGTTTAACGACTCTAAAAAGGTTTCAATAGGAATTGTTTGTATCATTTGAGAATTTTATCACGGGAAGGCTAATAGCGGTATTAGCATACGAATACGATTTGACAACCTTACGCATATTCAATACAATGTGAGACGCAATGACGGAGAAAATAAAATGATTATTCGAAAACTATTTAAATTTGAAAACGCCCACATCGTTCGTGGCTGTTCGACGCAACGGTGTCGTGCGTCGCTTCACGGACACTCGTACAAAGTCGAAGTCTTGTTTGAATCCCAATATCTCGACCACGGTCAGATGGTCTACGATTTTGGATTGATGAAACAGGGGATGAAAGAGCTTATCGACAGTTTCGATCATGCGATTGCCCTTTGGGATGGCGATGATAGTGAGTATATTGCCGATATGAAAAAACACTCCCAACGGTGGGTACAGCTTCCTATCTCCCCCTCGGCAGAACAGTTTAGCCGCGTTATTTTTGTCATGATGGATATGCTTTTGGGATGTACTCAAAGTATCAACGGTGAACGGGGGGTGAAACTTCACAGCATCATCGTTCATGAAACCGATACAGGGTATGCGCAGGCCTTCGCGGAAGATGCTTATTCCGAGATTATGGGGCGTATTGAGTTGGATAAAATCCTTTTTAGTGACGAGGTGCGTAATAGCTGGAATGATCCACAGCTTTGGGAGAGGGTTAAACGGGGGGAGACGTTTGTGAATCCTAGGACGGTTTAGAAAATAGTTTAGATAAAACAGCTCATTCAATCCACTATTTTATGTGATTTTATATCTCTAAGAAGCAATGAGATATAATCAATCAACTAATAAATGGATTATTTATGACTATTGCACAAATCGAAACAAATTTACAAGAACTTATCAAAAATTTCTCCTCACAAACTTTTGCTTTTGACCTTTTGATCGCCTATGGGTTTCCAAAAGCGACTCTCGCACGTTTGGAAAAAGGGGATTTGAATCTCTTGGAGTCCAAGGGGGAGCTCACGCTACGCAAACAGCTCTTTTTCAAAGTTGCCCCATCTGAAGCGATTCATACCCTTATTGACGAAATATCCAATGAACCAAAAGCGCAAAAGAACGCACCTCGTTTTATCATTATTACGGATTATGAGACACTTCTTGCCATTGATACCAAAAACAAAGAGACGCTTGATATTAAACTTCTCGATTTAACCAAACATTATGATTTTTTCTTGCCATGGGCGGGGATGGAGAGGGCTCAACACAAAGATGAGAGTCCTGCTGATGTCAAAGCAGCTCTTAAAATGGCAAAGCTTTACGATGAGATCACCAAAGAAAATGAGCCAAAAACAAAAGAAGACGTGCATGCGCTGAATATCTTTTTGACACGGTTGCTGTTTTGTTATTTCGCCGAAGATACCAATATTTTCAGTGACAACCAATTTACCAAAGCGATTCAATCTCACACCCAAGCTGACGGAAGCGATTTGGACAGCTATCTCCAAAGACTTTTCGATGTACTCAATATCGAAAAAAGGGATGATTCACTCCCCGAATACCTCAGAGCTTTCCCATACGTAAATGGCGGACTGTTCCGTGATCGTGTTGCACTCCCGAAATTTACGATGAAATCCCGCAATATCATGATCGAGGTGGGAACGCTCAACTGGTCGGAGATCAACCCCGATATTTTCGGCTCGATGATCCAAGCGGTTATCACCCCTGAGCATCGTGGTGGTATGGGGATGCACTACACCTCCGTCCCGAACATCATGAAAGTGATCGAACCGCTGTTTTTGGATGAGCTTTATGAAGAGTTTGAACAGTGCAAAGAGAACAAAACCAAACTAGCCAACCTCCACAAACGACTCACCAACCTCAAAATCTTCGACCCTGCCTGCGGAAGCGGGAATTTTCTCATTATCGCTTATAAAGAACTTCGCAAACTGGAGATGAAAATCTTCAAACAAATCGACTTACTCTCCGGTCAGCGTTCATTTGTATTTTCCGAAATCAAGCTCTCACAGTTTTACGGTATCGAACTCGATGATTTTGCCCATGAAGTAGCCATCCTCTCGTTATGGCTCGCCGAACATCAGATGAATTTGGAGTTTTTCCGAGAATTCGGTCGAACCTCTCCGACGTTGCCGTTGCACCAAGGGGGTAATATCGTTCAGGGGAATGCGACACGGCTCGATTGGGAAGAGGTTTGCCCGAAAGAAGATGGAGATGAGATTTATATTTTGGGGAATCCACCGTATTTAGGGGCGAGATACCAAGAAGAAAATCATCGTCAAGATTTGGATTTTGTTCTTAAAAAAATCAAAGGTTATAAAAGACTTGATTATATTGCGATTTGGTTTTTTAAAGGTGCTGAGTACATCAAAAATGTTGATGCAAAAGTAGCTTTTGTAAGTACAAATTCGATTTGTCAGGGTGAGCAAGTAGTAACATTTTGGCATCATATTTTCAAAAAAGATATTGAAATAGACTTTGCCTATCAATCTTTTAAATGGCAAAATAATGCAAAAGATAATGCAGGTGTAACTGTAGCAATTATAGGGCTGAGAAATATATTAAATAGACCTAAATATCTTTATGTTGACAACTTAAAACAACAAGTAAAAAATATCAATGCTTATTTGGTTGGTGGTGAGACTATATTTATAGAGAAAAAAAGTAAACCTATACCAAACCCAAATGAAAAACCTGAATCGCGAAAATCAGAAATAAATGGTAGAATAGCAATAAGATGAAATTTATACTAACAGA
>CANMHZ010000085.1 GCA_947497635.1 Helicobacteraceae bacterium
CCCCGATCACATTGGGGGCTATAATAATTATCGACTTTATAGGCAAAGGTGCAGGTTTCACTTAGCACAACAAAGCCATGAGCAAATCCACGAGGAATAAGTAGTTGTCGTTTGTTTTCACCTGAAAGACGAACGGCTACATGTTGACCAAAGGTGGGTGAACCCTCACGAATATCAACGGCAACATCAAGCACTTCTCCCTCGATGACTCGAACCAATTTTGTTTGAGCGAAGGGGGGAAGCTGATAGTGCAATCCTCTTAAAACGCCATACGAACTTTTAGACTCATTATCTTGACAAAAAGGGATATTGAATCCTAAAAACTCAGAGAGTTTATCCGCACGAAACGTTTCTACGAAATACCCCCGTTCATCACCATGAACTTTTGGATCGATGAGTATTACATCGTGTATTGCGGTACGTGTAAATGTCACTGAATCACCCCTTCATTGGCACGACGGATCAAATATTGACCGTATTGGTTTTTAGAGAGGGGTTGAGCCAATTCTAATAATTTCTCTTTGTTAATATATCCCATCTCGTAAGCTATCTCTTCGAGACAGGCGACTTTGAGTCCTTGACGGTTTTCAATGGTTTGGATGAACATACTAGCTTCCAAGAGACTTTCATGAGTTCCCGTATCTAGCCATGCGTATCCACGTCCCATGAGTTCTACTTTGAGAGTATTTTGAGCGAGATATTCTTGATTGACGGTGGTAATCTCTAGTTCGCCTCTATCAGAGGGTTTGATATTTTTTGCGATTTCGACAACACTGTTGGGATAAAAATACAATCCGATAACGGCATACGAACTTTTAGGTTTGAGAGGCTTTTCTTCGATGGAAAGAACATTTCCCTCTTTATCAAATTCGGCAACACCATAACGTTCTGGATCTTTGACCCAGTAACCAAATACGGTAGCTTTTTTCTCTTCGGTGACATTACGAACCGATTGTGCCAATAATTTAGTGAGACCATGACCGTGGAAGATATTATCACCCAAGACAAGGCACACGTCGTCACTACCAATAAAATCAGCCCCTAGGATAAACGCTTGTGCTAATCCGTCAGGGGAAGGCTGAACGCAATATTCAAAACGCATTCCGATGTCGCTGCCATCACCTAAGAGCTCTTCAAAGCGTGGCAAATCTGTAGGGGTGGAGATGATAAGAACTTCGGTAATACCCGCAAGCATAAGAACCGAAAGAGGGTAATAGACCATTGGTTTGTCATAGATGGGGACAAGTTGTTTAGAGACCCCTTTTGTGATGGGGTAGAGGCGCGTTCCGCTGCCTCCTGCTAGGATGATGCCTTTCATTGATTAGCCTTTGATATGTATTTCAGATAGAGTGCATTAATAATTGTTTTTACTCTTAATACTGATCGTCTTCTTTGTCAATATCAAATTCATCGTAATCGTCCTCATCTTCTTCATCTTCCTCGTCGTATCCGAGATCATCCTCATCTTCGTCGCCACCTTCACGCATTGCGGTTAGTTCTGTATAAAGTTGCTCTGCCTCTTCTTCGTCAATATCACCACTTTCGAGTTCTTTTAAAAGCTCTTTGTACTCATCACGTAATGCTTGCATGTCTTCAAGATCAGCACGCTCTTCTGGTGTTGCATCTTTTGCGGAGGCAATTCCCTCGAAAAGCTCATCAATATGATCCTCGACGTCTGGAATCAATTCGCTTTCAATCAAATGTTTCAGTTGCATAATATAAGCCATAATAATCCCTTGGTATGTAATGTCGTAATTGTAGCAAAAGAAAAGAAAATTGGGAGTAAAAGTATGTGTATGAATCTGTAATGGTATTAAAAAATGTTTACGTTAAATTTAAAGGATAAGGGAATTTAAAAGTGGTGGTGGCTAATCTCGGAATCGAACCAAGGACACGCAGATTTTCAGTCTACTGCTCTACCGACTGAGCTAATTAGCCACATATTTGTTAGACGGGAATTATAGCCATAGAAACTTAAAATTAAGCTTAAACGGCAGAAACAAGTTCTTTAAAGAGATTTCCCCGTTGAGCGTACGATGTAAACTGATCCAAGCTTGCCGCCGCAGGGGAGAGCATAGCAATGCTGCGGAGGTTATGTTTGTGATTGATTTTTTCTACAGCGACATCAAGAGTATGGCATAAGGTGCAGGGAATGTTGTATTGCTGACAGAGTGCTTCGAGTCGCAGTGCATTGCTTCCGATAGCATAAACACTTACATCATACTGCTTAAGAGGGATAAAAAGCTCTTCAAGCTCCACTCCTTTATCATCTCCGCCAAGTATCAAATGAATAGGGTGATCGCTGTAGGTACGTAAGCATGCGAGGGTGGCATCGATATTGGTCGCTTTTGAGTCATTGATCCAAAGACGCTTTTGCGCATCCCTAAACTCCTCTTGACGGTGTGGATCTAGGATAAAAGCGTTGATTTTGTCGTAATCGATACGATCGTAGAGAATCTTATCAATCCCCATCGCAATCATCGCATCCATCAAAAAAGCCCCTTTAAATTTGATCTTACTCGTATCAAATCCAAAATATTCGGCTAAATCATTTTCGTTTTCATAGAGAATTTTAAAACCATTAGTTGGGACATCGGCGAACATTTTAGGAAGAATAATCGCTTCCCCCTCTTTCATCAACGAGAGAGGTTTTAATTTTGCTTCATAATACGCCTCCATACTTCCATGCCAGCTGACGTGGTCAGGGGTGATAGGGAGGAGGGCGTAGATGTTAGGATGTGCAATATGATTATAGTGCATGCTAAACGAACTCGTCTCTAAAATCCAAATAGGAGCATCAGGAGACATCTCTGCGAGCGGTGTGCCAATATTACCGCCACTGATTGCCCCTTTGTCGCTCAAGAGGTGCTCCATCATTTGCGTTGTTGTTGTTTTGCCATTCGTTCCACTGATCCAAATCGAAAAGGGCATTTGAGGGGCAAAAAAATCGTATTCGCTGATAAGGTGGGTTGCCTTTTGAATAAGCTCATGGCTAGGGGGAAATCCTGGGGAAGGGATTTCATGGGTAAAGTTGCGGCTGTCAAATTCACTGATTGGCTTAAGGGTATTCCCCTCTTTATCTATAAAAGGCTTGGTGACTTTGTCATCAAAAAAGGTACAAGAACCTAAAAGTTTTGCAATTGCGCGGGTCGTTTTTCCGTAGCCAAAACAGGCGATAGTTTGATTTTTCATTAGCGAATCTTTAATGTAATAAGTGCAAGAATATTGGAAAGCAACGCAATAATCCAAAATCGGACGATGATTTTGTTCTCCGCCCATTGTTTCATCTCAAAATGGTGGTGGATGGGTGCCATCAAAAAGACCCTTTTTTTGCGAAGTTTGTAGCTTCCAACTTGCAAGATGACCGATACCGTTTCGATGACGAAAATAAACCCTATAAGGATAAGTAAAATCTCACTTTTACCAATGATTGCCATATAGGCGATAAAAGCCCCCAATGTGAGTGAACCGCTGTCCCCCATAAAGACTTGGGCAGGATGGCAGTTAAACCATAAAAAGCCCACAAGGGAGCCGACAAGGGCACTGGCAATAACAACGACTTCCCCCGCAGGGATTTTGGGCATCAGGAGATAGTGGGCGAGAGAAGCATTTCCGACGATGTAAACAATAACACTCAGGGAGAGAAGAGCAAAAATAGAGGGGACAGTTGCTAATCCATCAAGCCCATCGGTGAGATTGACAGCATTGGAGGTGGCAATGATTACAAGAACCCAAAACGCGATACTAAAAAGTCCCATATCAAAAAGGCTGGATTTAACGAAAGGGAGGTAAAACCCTGTATCAAGTTTCGCTACATAAATCAGAAAAATACCAATTGCAAGCCCAAATACAAGTTGAAGAGTAAGTTTGGCACGTGCACTAAGCCCTGCTAGATTGTCACCGCCACGGATTTTACCCCAGTCATCGGTAAAGCCAATGTATCCATAAAAAACGAGTGT
This sequence comes from Helicobacteraceae bacterium, assembly GCA_947497635.1. GTDB lineage: Bacteria > Campylobacterota > Campylobacteria > Campylobacterales > Sulfurimonadaceae > Sulfuricurvum. The sequence goes on from CANMHZ010000085.1 coordinate 3,960, forward strand.
CAGTAAACCGCCGATGGCAAATGGGTTCATGATATTGACGGTAAGAAGTGAGGCAAGTATCGTGGAAGTTATAAAAACGATTCCCCCCATCGTTGGTGTTTTGGCTTTGCCTTGATGGGCACTGACGTATTCATTGATGGGTTGGACTTTGGCAGATCGTTGAGCCCATGCGATAAAACGGGGCATAAGAAAAAGGGTGAAAAGTAACCCGATAAAGAAGGCAAGCCCTGCACGAACCGTGATGTATTGAAGAATATTAATACCGAAGGAGTGATGAAACCAATATAACATTAAAAGACTCTTTTGACGACAAAATTGTAAAGCAAGTGACATTTTAATATAATCCTCCAAAAGTTTGGTTAATCAGGAGACAAAATGAACAAAAAAACCGTTTTGGTCATTACGGATGGGATTGGGTATTCACCAAAACATACGTTTAATGCGTTTCATGCCGCACGTAAACCGACGTACGATCATCTGTTTGCGACAGTTCCACACTCCCTTATTGATACATTTGGTCTGAGCGTAGGATTGCCTGAGGGGCAAATGGGAAATTCTGAAGTAGGGCATATGTCTATTGGAAGTGGTCGTGTGTTGTATCAAGATCTGGTAAAAATATCACTTGCCCTAGAGGATGGAAGTTTTGAACGCAATGAGATATTTGCATCTTTACTAAAAACAAGTAATAGACTTCATTTGATAGCTCTTCTTAGTGATGGGGGGGTTCATTCTCATATTGATCATTTGATTGGTGTTTCAGAACTTGCAGCGGATGAGGGGAAGGAAGTATGGCTTCATCTCATCACAGATGGACGGGATGTTTCTCCTACGTCAGCAATCCATTTTTTGAATACAATTAAAGCACACGGACGTTCTAATATTAAAATAGGCTCGTTGGGCGGACGTTTTTACGCGATGGATAGAGATAATCGTTGGGATCGCGTTCAAAAAGGGTACGAGGCTATTGTATGTGCTCAGCCTAAAAGCGATCAAAGCGTTGCTGATTATATTGAAAATTCGTATGCAAAAGGGGAAAAGGATGAATTTATCCTCCCTAGTGCCTTTAATGGTTACGAAGGATTCCAAGAGGGAGATGCAGCTTTAACCCTTAATTTCCGAAGTGATCGAATGCGTGAACTTGCAGCAGCGTTGGGTGATTCACAATTTCAAGGGTTTGAGAGAAAATTTATTCCCACTCATTTGGCAACGATAACGCAGTACGATAAAAACTTTCCTTATCCTGTACTGTTTCCCAAAGATGCCCCTGCTAATACCCTTTCAGAAGTAATATCGCGTGTAGGTAAGCGACAGCTTCATACGGCAGAGACGGAAAAATATGCCCACGTTACTTTTTTCTTTAATGGTGGTATTGAAGAACCGTATGAAAATGAAACGCGGGTAATGATCCCAAGCCCTCAAGTCAAAACATACGATATGCAGCCTCAAATGTCTGCTCCGTCAGTGGGCGATGTCGTCGTAAAAGCAATCGATGAGGGGATTGATTTTATCGTGGTCAATTTTGCCAATGGTGATATGGTAGGGCATACGGGTAATTTTGAAGCGGCAACGAAAGCAGTTGAAGCGGTGGATGAGCAATTGGGTCGTATTGTTGAAGTGGCTCAACAAAACGGTTATGCGTTGGTTATTACCTCCGATCATGGTAATTGTGAAGAGATGCGTGATGATGCGGGGAATGTACTTACCAATCATACGGTGGGTAAAGTATGGTGTTTTGTGATGGCGGATGGGGTAGAGCATGTACATACCGGAGCATTAAATAATATTGCGCCTACTGTTTTGCAACTTATGGGAATTGAAATTCCATTAGAGATGGATGGGGCGTTGATTTAATTATTCTCTCCGTTCGTGGTGGGCTGACCGAACAATGAGCACCCTTCGACAAGCTCAGGG
>CANMHZ010000086.1 GCA_947497635.1 Helicobacteraceae bacterium
CCCAACGATACCCTGGCGTAAATGAGATATCGGAGTCCATTGCGTCGAGAATCGCATCATTAATCAGCTCATCAAACGGTGAATGAAAGGTATCACGTTTGTAGAGAATATTCTTCGTCATTCCCAACACTTCACTAAACTCTTTCTCATACGGAGAGTAGAGTGTATTTACAAGCTCAACACCCTCAGGATCCGCAGGAATCAAGTTCGATGCTACAGGGATAAGTTTGTACTCATACCCTTTGACTCTATGGTTTTGAATATCAATGTCCAAACGTCCCACGTATTTACCATGACTTCCTGCGATAACGATTACAGTTCCGTTAATAACCGTAGGTTGTGGCGATGGATCATGGGTATGACCGCTGAGAATGAAATCAATTCCTTTGACTTGACGAGCGACCTCTTGATCGACACTGAATCCATCATGAGAGAGGACAACAACACAATCAACTTTCTCTTCTTTACGCAGTTTATCCACATACTTTTGAAGGGTATCAAGACGAAGACCGAAACTCCACCCTTGGGTAAACTCTTTTGGATTCGCTGTCGATGTAAACGGGAATGATTGACCGATAATACCAATCTTCGCACCACCACGTTCCATAATCGTATACGGTTCAAAGATCAGTTCTTCAAAATCATCTGCAAATGAATCATCTCCAACAATATTTTGAGAAATAAACTTCGCATTAAGCATCGAAAGAAGCTCTTTTACCCGTGTTTTACCATACGTAAATTCCCAGTGACCGACCATCACGTCTACACCCAAATAGTTTTGAGCTTTGACGATGGCTTCCCCTTTGGTTTTGAGAGCAACACCCGTCCCTTGCCATGTATCTCCTGAGTCTAAAAGCAATACATTATCCGCACCACGCTCTTTTTTAACGTGATCAATAAGGGTTTTCATGTGAGCGATCCCCCCCATTTTCCCGAACTTATGGGCTAACGCATCGAAATTCATAAACGTATCAAAATAGGAATCCAGAGTTTTACCCTGCATCCCATAGTGTTTCAAAAATGATTCACCACACAAAAAGCCCGGAGTCCCAGTCAAATTCGGAGCCGAAATAAGTGTCGATGGTTCTCGCCAGTACAGCGGTTTGATGTGAGCGTGCATGTCACAGATGTGTAACAGTGTCACGTTTCCACGAGCATTAAACGAGTAAATATCTTTTAATCCTACCTCATCAATTCGTTTGGGAGTAGAAGCCGCTGACCCTATAGAGGGCAAGCCGATTCCCAAAGCAGCAGCGATATGAAAAAAATCTCTTCGTGATACATCCATTTTATTTCCCTTAACGCTTCAAGCCCGGGATATGAATCTCGTTGCCCTTAGTTTTATTTGTAATATACACTTCAAGTGCTACCATCTCACGTGAACCGAGAGGGATTTTGGCTAAAAGTGCGTTGTCCATACATTGTTGGAACCGTTTGTCCAGAAGTGTAGTTTCGCTTTTTGTCATACGGTATGCTGGCCATGTTCCGCTAGAAGCATTAACCTTAGAACCCAAATCAGGGAGGGGTTGCATACGTAAACGTTGACCAATAACATCAGGGCTATGACAGCTGTTACACGAAAGTCCACGACCACCGCGACGCGCTTCGAATACTTCTTGCCCTAGCTTCATCATCTCTATCATCTGCTTGTTTGCTTTGACATCAATATTGGTTTTTTGATCATTTGCCAATGATTTGAGATACGCCGTCATTTGTAACATATCTTTACTCTCAAGTTTAGGAACTGCCTTTGTACCTTGAGCTGCTGCCATTTGAAGCGTTTGAGACAACGTTACTACTTTACCTGCTGACTTAACTAAGCGAGGAAAGCCTGCAATGAAAGACGGAAGATCTTTCTCTTTTACCCCTAATATCTGTGCATACGCTCCTTGGGAAGTAAGAGCATTAAACAACTCTTTCCCCTCAGCAACATCCATATCAGCAGGATTGTTCTCTAGCATCTCTGCGTACATCGCTTTATCCGCCTCACTCATACTCATTTTCTCTTCCGCATTTACTCCACTAAAAAGAGCCAAACATACCAATGCGGTACTTACCGATAATAATCGCATCGTTTATCCTTTGGGAGTAATGGATTCGCTACTCTCGACGCTTTGACCGTTATTCGTTTTCGCAATCACTTTAAGCGTTCCCGCACTTGGTACTTTGAAACTAATCGTAAACAGAGGATTGACAGAGAGAGACTCCCAAACAACCATCTTAGTGATAAGTGTATCGTTGAAGAGAAATTTCACTTCATCAATATAGTTAGCAGGGATAATGGCTCCCGTATCTTTATCTTTACGCATTCCTGTTTCCATTGGGTGCATCGCCATAAAATCAACTTTAACGATATCGCCTGCTGCGTATGTTTTTGGTTTAATCTTGATAAGTGTTTTCATCTGTTTATCCTAATATTTTAAATAGTTTTTGCTCACAATTGGATGACGTACGTCAACGCACTCAACCACATCCACCGATAGTAACTTTAACATTTTGTTTTGCCGAAAGAAAGGTTCCGTTACTCATCTCAGCGATTGCCACAACATCTTGTGTCCCACCGAGTTTGATACGTGTACCAAAAAATGCTTCTCCATTAGCAGGAGTCAAATAAATATTCGCACAACGGGCATTTCCATTTTTTGTATTTAACAAATGAATTGCCTTGACATAATCTTTGTCACTCATAGGACTTTCAACGGTAACCTTCACAGGGACAACGGCACCATTTTCAGCGATTTCAGGAGCTTCTATTTTCACTTTAGCTGATTCAACGACTGCTTTACCGCCTGTAATAGCAGCAAGCGCAGTTGCATAATTCATCTCATTAGGACCCATATTCTTTTTTGCTTCATCTGCCGCACTCGCCATACGAGGCAAGACCGCCATACACGCTGCCGCTGCTGTAAAACTTTTTAAAAATGATCTTCTTTCCATCTCTTACTCCTTGGTGGTTATTTTTTTGATACGATATACGACGTTAAATCACACACTTCACGTTCACTAAACAAGCCGTTCGTTAGATTGATCGTCATGTGTGTTTTTGGATTATCCACACGAGGATCCGCAATTTTTTGATACACAAAATCTGACTTGCGAACTCCACTATCCATAAAAATAGATTTATAGTTGCTCAAATCAGGCCCGATATTGCCGTACCCTTTTGCCCCTTCGATATTGTGGCAAGCAACACAGTTTCCGTATTGTTTTTCTTTGCCATCTGGGAGAATTTTTACAAGTCCCTCTGGTGCTGGATCTTTAGCATCTTTTCCGTTAAGGTTATGAAAAAGATATTTTCCACGTGCGATAACCGCAGGCTCATTGCTAATACATCCCTCGATCATCATTGCTACTTTAGGTGCACTCAAAGCATCTTTTTTGAGAATAGCAGTTGCATCTGGACTTTCGATCACTTGCGATAAATCTGCCGCATTTAGAAACGCCGCAATTGCTAGTAATATCACTTTTTGCATTGGCTCTCCTTCGTTTTTGTTTTCGGTAAGTATTGTAAAGGAGAAGTGTAAAATTAACGTAAAAAAAGGGGAAAGTTAGACGCAAATATAGAGAGGAGCGGTAAAAGTGTATGAAAAAATGCTTCCTTTCCCATATTCAGAATCAATATTGAGTTCAATCCCCGCTTTATCAATAATAGTTTTAACAATATTAAGTCCAATCCCGAATCCACCTTTATCTTGATTCTCCCGATAATAGCGTTCGAATATTTGCGCTACTTCTTTGATTCCGACACCTTGATCTTTGAATGCCATGACACATGTCCTATCCTCTACGAGAAGGGTTACTTCAATTTTTCCCTCTTCGTGTGAATATTTAATTGCGTTAGAAAGATTATTATCAATAATTCGTTGAAGCTGTGTCGGATTAAACATGATCTTAATATCTTGTACAATATGGACATCAATAGCGATATTTTTTAAAGCCGCTACTTCGGAAAAATAATCAATCCGTTCCTGTAAATATCGACTCAAATCAATCATTTCATACGCGAAAGAGAGACGTTCATTTTTGATCAAATAGTCCATATCATTATAAAGCGTCGCAAGAGTTTTAGTGGCAGCTTTAATCCGTTGAAGATATTTATTGGTTGGATTAGAACGGTTATAAAGGTCAATATTAATATTGATAATAGAGAGGGGGGTATTGATCTCATGCATCGAATCTTTGATAAAGCGATCCAACCGTTTATTAAGACGCTGAAACGGCAAGGCAAAGCGGTCAAGAAAGAAGAGAGAGAGAACAAACACTAGGGCTGTTATTCCCAGAAGAATGATCACAACATCCTTATAAATGCTTACATACGAAAGTTCGCCCCCAATAACCAAATACGAAGCCTCAAAATAACGTCTCTCAGGTAAAGCTACCACGAGATAAGCATACCCATCTTCTATATGGTACCCTCCTTTTTGAATACTTATCGGATGCTTGATAAGGGTAAAAATAGGGGTAAAATGAACAGCATACAACCCCGATTGAAACGATCGATAACGCGGATAGGAGAAGGGCTCGTTCTCTTTGGGATCAAATTCTTCCATCGCCCGCAACAGTAAATGCGATTGTTCTTTTAGTTTGAATTCGTATTGAATCTCAGTCACATACTTCATATAAGTAACATAGATATACGTCGGTGTCAATAATAATACAGCAACAAGCATCGTGTACCAAAAAGCATTTTTAAGGGCATAAATGTTATCGCTCAATAATGTATCCCAATCCCCGCCGATTTTGGATAATTTCTAAGGGAAGTTTTTTACGCAAATTGTTAATCTGTACCCGAATGTTGGCAGGATCGACATACTCTCCCCAAATTTCATCTTGGAAGCTATCAACCGAAACAATCTGATTTTTGTGTTTGAGCAGTAGTGCCAATATCTCTTTTTCGGTTTTGCTCAATCCAATTGTTTCTCCATTGTACGTAAGGGTAAAATGCTCCGTATCATACACAAGCCCTTCCCCAAAATCAAGTTCATTCTCTCCACCATGATAGTAACTTTTAACGGCGTGCATTATTCGTAATTGCAACTCCGAAAGATCAAAAGGTTTGCGAACATAATCACAACACCCCGATTTATACCCCTCTTGAAGATCATTTACATTGACCATCGATGTTAAAAAAATGGCAGGGGTTTTATCCCCCTCTTTGCGCCGTGTCCGTAATAGTTCAAATCCGTTTATGCCAGGAACATTAACATCGAGTAAATAAAGATCAAAATGGGTTTCATAAATCGCTTCGTATGCCCTATCCCCATTGGAAAATCCCGTCACTTCAAATCCTAACTCTTCCAAAAATTCCGTCACACTAATACGCAACATATATTCATCTTCAAGTAATAACACTCTCATCGAATTTCCCCTTTCACCTCTTTCACGACTTTGTAATTCAACAGCATACCAATCAACTCCTCTTTCGAATACGCATTCAACCGCTCACGCGCTTCCTCCAAAAATAGCTCACGATCTTCAGGGGCGACACTATCTTTGAGATACAATAAATCTTTATCGTAGACACTTTGGAACAGTACATTGTCGAGTGATTTTTTCATCAGGACATCATACAGCTCATCACGACTCAAATGGATCAAAAATGAAATATCTTCCTCATCCGAATGGGCATACGCCGAAATTTGTTTGGCGGTGAGTGCAAAAATAAATGCCCCGACAATTTCACCTTCTCCATTTTTCATCGGTTCATAAAAAAGATATTTTCCTTGACGATACATCACATGCGTTTGTCGAAGCGCTTTATAATCAATCTCATTGAGCAGTTTCAAATCGCTTTGTGTATATTTCGCATTGGCTAAAATATACTCCTTTTGCCAAGGAGTATATTTTAGCCAATG
>CANMHZ010000087.1 GCA_947497635.1 Helicobacteraceae bacterium
GAATGAGGCTCAGCAGGTCAAATCGGTTCTTGCTGTTATCAGTGATATTGCCGACCAAACCAATCTGTTAGCACTCAATGCGGCCATCGAAGCAGCGCGGGCAGGGGAACATGGACGTGGGTTTGCTGTTGTAGCGGATGAAGTGCGCAAGCTGGCGGAACGTACTCAAAAATCGCTCGGTGAAAGTAATGCAACGGTCTCTATTATTGTTCAATCCGTCAATGATGCAACGGAAATGATGTCGAATAGTGCTCAAGAGATCAAACGACTTGGCGAACACACCCAAGAGGTAGAACACGTTATGAACCAAAGTGTAAAAGAGATTGCTCAAGCGGCAGAGCTTGCGGTTCAAACGGCAAAAGATGCTGGTATCGGGGTAGAAAAGACCAATGAGATGCGGGGACAAATGAGCTCGATTACAATGTTGGCGGCTACAAATGCCCGTAGTGTTGAAGAGATTGCATCGGCTGCGGAACATTTGGCAAAACTCTCTACGGGGCTTAACACTACGTTGGCAGAATTCAAAACGGCTTAATATTAATAATGGTTAAAAAATTTATTCTTATCGGTGCTTCCACTGGAGGCCCAGGGCGACTCCATACTATTTTGGAAGAGTTACCGCACAATTTTTGTTCGGCAATTATTATCGCTCAGCATATGGTTCCCCTTTTTATCCCCAGTTTTGTAAAACAACTCTCTGTCAGCACATCGCTTGAGATACAAGCGGTATATGACGGAATAGAAATTCTCCCCTCGAATGTTTATGTTTGCTCAGGGGAGTGTAAACTAATCGAAAAAGAGGGTCGTCTTTGTGTAGTGTATGCAGAACCTCCAGAGCTTCTTTATTCTCCAAATGTGGATACTCTTTTTTTATCGGCGGCTGAACTTTCCCGTTCGATTGAGAAAATGGGGATAATATTGACCGGTATCGGGGATGATGGAGCCAAAGGTTCAAAGGCTCTTTTTGACGCAGGCGGGGTATGTATGTTCGAGAGTGAAGAGAGTGCAACTGTCTATGGGATGCCTCGGTGTGCTATAGAATTGGTTCCGCAAGGTAAGGTGGGGTCAATGTCTCAAATTATTGAAGCAATTTTGGATTTTGGAGAAAAGTGTGTTTAGATGGTTTAAAACCCAAAAAAAATCACTACCTCCGATCGAGCCATTACGTAGCGAAGATTTTACCAATGCGACCCCTATCTATCATTTTTTTACCGATTTAACGGGGATCCATTTTCATCAAAAAGAGGCGACTACGACTCCAAAACTTATCCGTTTTGCCAAAGGGCATAACTGTTTCTCTTTTGAAGAATTGATTGAAAAACTACGTGCCGATTTGAGTGTGAGAGAAGATTTGATTAATCTTTTGACGGTTAATGAAACGTATTTCTTTCGTGAAAAAGGGCAGCTTGATTTTTTGGCGCGTCGTAGTCGAACACTCTCCACACCTTTACGAATTTTATGTGCTCCTGGATCGACGGGAGAAGAGGCGTATTCTATTGCTATTATTTTAGCAGAACAAGGAAATGCACTTGCGAATATAGAAATTGTTTCTATTGATATTAATACCGAAGCGACGCAGCGTGGACGTGCAGGGCTTTATAGCAAAAGAGCATTGCACCGTCTTCCAGATGAGATCAAAGAGCGCTATTTTCTTGTAGATAATGATTCTTACTGCGTGGAAGAGTCTCTCAAACGGTGTGTTAGGTTTTCCTCGTGTAATATTTTTGAAAAAGAGTTTGTTGAATTAGGGGTTTTTGATATTATCTTTTCGCGAAATATGCTTATTTATTTCGATCCTCATACGGTAGAAAAAGCGGTTCAGCAGTTAAAAAAAGCTGCTCGTGATGATCAAAGCCTTTTTTTCTTCGGACATGCAGATCTTATTGTCACCCCATCGGTGTTAGAGGCTCATTTTGAAGAGGGAATCAAATACTACACGTTAAAAAAAGTATAATTTAAAGGACAATGAACACAATGGAATGGGTAAAAAGTGAGGATGGAAGCTACACCGCTTTTAGTTCTGAATATAATGAACATTACCATTCGACCAAAGACGGCGCATTGAATGAATCGTTGAAGAAACATATTGAACCTGCCTTTCTTTGTCATAAGGATAAAAAACATCTCAAAATCATCGATATTTGTTTTGGGCTTGGGTGGAATACGTTGGCGACTCTTTATTATCGGGACATCTATTTTCCAGATACGACATTGGAAATAGTCTCCCCTGAACTTGATGGTGAGTTAGTAGCATCGTTGGTTGATTTTCCGTATCCTGAGATTTTTGCACCCTATAAAACCATCATCAAGGCTCTTTCACAAGAAGGGGAATACAAAGATGATCGAACCTCTATCCGAGTTGAGATTACCGATGCTCGAATTGCGATGCGTGAGTTGATTGGGAGTTGGGATGTGTGCTATCAAGATGCGTTTAGTCCGTCATCAAATCCTGCATTGTGGACGAGAGAATATTTCGCTGATGTTGCACGGCTAATGGGGGAGGAGGGTGTCGTCACAACCTATTCTATAGCGCTTGCCACACGGCTGGCTCTTTATGAAAATGGGTTTCATCTTTATATCAATTCAGGGGAAGGGTATCGCAGTGCGACGATAGCTTCAAAAATGGTATTAGAGCCGTTTGAGCAAGTGAATATGGAGCATAAGCTGAGGTGTAATCCTGATGCGGTGAGTTTGAGGGATGACTCTTTACGATAGATCAAACCAAACTCGGTTTCGTCCATTTGCTTTTGCTTTATAGAGAGCATTGTCTGCGGATTCAATTAGACACTCGGGTAATATCCCTTTTGTACTGCTTGCCACACCTATGCTAATCGTTACATGAATCACAGTATCGTTGGATAGATAAAACGCATTTTTCTCAATCGCGTCCTTGATCCTTTCTGCTAGTGCAATTGCTTCTGTCGTATCTGTTTCAGGCAAAATGACGATAAATTCTTCCCCCCCGTATCGCGCGCCATAATCATTTTTACGAATAGAAGTGGCAATAATTGTTGCAATACCTTTGAGAACTTCATCCCCTGCTTGATGACCGTACGTATCATTAACCTTTTTGAAAAAATCAATATCGAGCATCAAAAGGGAGAGGCTTCGTTCATATCGAAGGGCACGAGTTAGCTCCTCTTTTAGCTTTTTATCAAAGTCCCCACGGTTATATAACCCTGTAAGCGCATCGTGAAAAGCCAGTTCTTCCAAATGATTCTTGATAGTAATATCTTCAAACAAAACAACGACCCCCTTACTTTCGACACCCTCTTTTGAATGAATAGGGGCGGCTGTCAAAGAGACAGAAAAGAGTGTTCCATCTTTACGTTTGAATTGCTGATTGGATACGCGTAACGTTTCGCCATACACCAATACTTTCTGTATCAAATGCTCTTTCATATCCAGACCATTTTCCTGCGTATGAATTTTGTAGCATATTTCTTGCTTGTCTTCGAGTAGCTCTTGCAAAGACCATCCAAGCAGACGTTCTCCTTCAGCATTGAGAAATATTAACTCTCCTGACGTGTCAAAAACGAGGAGCCCTTCCCCCATACTGTTCGTAATATCTTTCATTTGCTGTTCGGAAATTTGAAGTTTATCGTGTGCTACCATTATTTCTTGGAGCATTTTATATTTTTCAAATTGAAGCTTCCGAAAGCCAATAGCGGAAGACAACATAATAAAGATAAAGATAAAGATTGCGATAGCCATTAGTAGGTGTGTTTCATCATTTTGGTAAAAATAAAAACAAGCCAGAGATAAGAGCATTGGCAGTATAAATGCAGGATAGTTCCAGCGTATGGAGCTACTGGTTACAATCCCTCCTGCCGCTAATCCCCCGACAATAAAAGCTATAAAACCTTGATAAACGTCAGTTGCATAGAGTTCTAAAAGAATGGAACCAACACCCCAAAATACTCCTGTCAAAAAAGAGGCAAAAATGAAATATCGTTGCCATTGTGGTAGCGTTTCCTGTGTTGCTTTTTGATAATTTAACATTAATATAACACGTATCAAGAGAGAAATAACAAGAAGTAATACCCCTCCTGTTAGAAGCATTGGTGGCAGAGCATTCCATACAACAATCAATATCCATAGACCAAGGATAAGATTACCAAAAATAGCGAGATGAATTTTGCGACCCGCTTCGAGAAGCTGCTCAAGCTCAATAGTACTCTCTTGCATACCAACCCTTTTATAACTTATTTGGTTTTATAAGACTCGGAATAACTAATGTGATATAATATTATAAAAAAGTTGTATTGTTGCTTATTTTATCAATTTTAGTGTCTGTCTAAAAATCATACCCCAAACCCATAAAAGGGCAACTTGAAATCCAATAAATGCAATGATTTTAATAACGGCAAAAAATTCCAGACCGAAACTGATAAGCAACGGGCTGAATTGATCGAGGAAAAAGAGGGTAAAGAGGGAATATATAGCTTTTTGTTTGGTTCGGGGATCAATCGTTTGGATAAACGCCAAAAAATGGAGCACCGCCATAAGAGCTATGGAGATAAAGAGGGTATGGGGGAGGATCACTTCCAACAACCCATGCAGTGATTTATCGCCGTAATAGAGATTCACGTCATGAGGGGTCAATCCGACCAATCGTGTGAAAAGCAATGTTCCTAAAGAGGCTTGCAGTATCACGAGGGTGCTAAACGCCAAGGTTACAAACTGTAAAATCTTAAAATTCATCAGAACTTTTTCCGTAATAGTCCTATGAGAGAATCCAATCCCCCCATAATCATCAACAGATGAAACACGATAAATCCACCTAAAGAGAGAATGACTCCACTACTGCCGATTATTGAGGAGAAAAGCATCCCGATAGGGTAAGCCAAGAGTGAAAGGAGTGAAAGGGTTAAGAACCCCATCATCAGTACACGACTGCGTCCCATGCGCGCATAGACAGAAGCGATAAGAATAAACGTAATGATAAGCCCAAAAAGATCGGTATGAATCCCAAAAAGGAGATCATTAAAACTCATCGGATCAATAAACTCGGCTTCATTGCCCAATACCGTGTTGATCCATTTGTTTGGGGATACCCCATAATCAATCCCTTTTGCGCTTAGACTCAGCACCATGGCAAGGATAAGAGAGAGGAGCATTCCGATAATGATGGAGCGCATCACACTGTTATCTGAGAGTTTTTTAGAGGCGAGGAATTTCATCGTTAGGGCTTTGCGATCTCGATGAGAGAGAGGGCAATACGTGCTCCGTCCGTAATGGCCCGCGCGGACAATGTTGCCCCTGTCGTGGTGGGGATGTCTTGATTGAGTTTGAGGGTATTGGCACTGCTTTTGTTGTCAAATCCATCCAGCCATGTTTTGCTAGGAAGATACTCAATCGGTTCATTGAAGGCGACGATTTCGATTGATTTGATTTTACCGCTCATATCGATGAGGTAGAGGGCTATCGCTGTTTTGGTACGTACCTTTTTATTCAAAAGCACCCCGTATCCCACCGTTTTTGAGTCATTTTTAGCACTATAAACACGATAAATTTTCGTCTCTATCGGTTGTTGTGACGCTTTCATGAGCTGCTGCACTTGGGCTTCGCTGAGGATGATATTTTGTTGCTCCACCGATTTGGCACTAAATGTCCGTTGTGTCAATGCGACGGGATCACCCAAAACCTGAGCGAACGCCAAAAGGGGGAAGAGTAGAAAGAATAAAACAGTTTTCATCAAAAAATAAATCCTAATCCAAGCGAGTAGATAGCTTCCTTACTATAGTTGGCTGAATCGGCATCATTTTTGTTGTGACGCACTTTGTACTCTCCCTTCAAGACCACTTGTTCATGGGGGAAGT
>CANMHZ010000088.1 GCA_947497635.1 Helicobacteraceae bacterium
TGTCTTTAATCCAATGCACCTCCATCAAATTTCCGAAACCCTAGAACCTTTCAAAGAGAGGATATTGTCCATTCGCATCGGAGCAGAAGATATCCTTAGCAAATTAGAAATTATGCGGAATTGTCAAAAAACACTTTATGAAATCATGCCATTGTACATAACCATATCCACTATCATCAATACCTTCAAGCCCAAAGGATTTAATATCTCTTCAACGGTATTTCCATGCTTTGAGAATACTGAGTATTTAAGAAAAGAGCTCCAATCGGATATTGAACATCAGCTTATCAATAAAACATCCATCCACCCAAGCCAAATAGAAACGATACACAATAGCTACAAAGTAACCCATGATGAGTATATAATCGCTACGAAACTTTTGGAAGAAGAGGTTGCTATCTTCAACTATCACAATAAAATGTACGAAAAAGTGACCCATTTAAACTGGGCTCGAACCATAATAAAAAGATACAAAAGTTTTGGGGTGATTGAGAAGGTATCTAATGCTTAATAGATTATTCTTTTTTAGTGACATTGATGACACATTGATACAAACCAAACGAAAAACCGATTTTGCCCAAAATACCATCGTAGCCGCTTACACGAAAGAGGGGGAAGAAAGCTCTTTTTTTTATGAGGGTGTCAAACTATTGATCGATGCTTTATTGAAAGAAAATATAACCTTTATCCCGACAACTGCACGAAATATTGATTCCTATCAACGAACTATTTTCTATAATGAGCCCAAAATAAAATATGCCATATTAAACTTTGGCGGTACATTGCTTGTTAACCATGAAGTTGATGAAGAGTGGAACAGTATCATGAAACAAGCCTATAAAAAAATAGCTCCTCTTGAAGAAGTAGAAAAGAATATTCGTGAAGTAATTGAAAAAGCGAATTTAAATGTAGTGGTAAAAAATATAGACAACTATTACATCAGTATCCACAATAAATACAATACGGACAATAAAGAGTATCTCTCCAACGTCAAATCTCTTATTGAAGAATTTTTAGCCCAAAATGATGATTTTTATCTCTATGAAAATGACAACTCTTTTGGGATATTGCCCCATATTCTGAATAAAAAATTTGCTGTGGAGTATATGATTGACCTCCATAAGCCACTTCTTTGTCTCGGAGCTGGAGACAATCTTTCGGATTTGGATTTTATGAATTCAACTTCTTTGCATGTAGTACCGAACAACTCCTCTATCCACAAAACAAGGCTATCGCATTAAGGGTTTATGCTACAATAAGATAAATTTAGAAAACTATAAAAAAGGTAATAAATGTTAGATTGGAATAAGATAAAAGAGAGAAGTGCAACACTTTTGGGTGAAGCAAGCAAGAAGTTTCGACAATACACTCCAGAGAGCTTCTCAAAAGAGAAAAAGTTTGTTAATTCGCTCGTTGTAAGCATGGCTTTGATGACAATGGCAGACAAAAAAGCAGAGACACAAGAGGTGATAACAGCACTTGACCTTATCAAAGATATTGACGAAATTAACGATTTGAACCTCACTACCGAGGCGATAGAGCTTTATGAGTTTCATATTGAAGAACTTTCTAACGTTGTTGATAGTCCTACAAAATGGGTTTTGTTGGAGGCTAAATTACTTTCAGAGCTGAGTAAAATGAAATCTTATCCAGAGTATCCGCCGATGATAGAAGCACTAATTGCACATATTGCTCAAAGTGATGGTAATTTAGATGCTAGCGAAGAGGAGATGCAAAGAAAAATATTAGCAGCAATAAAATAAACACCAATTAGCAGTTATTTTAAATTTTAAAAAGGGTGTCACATGCGAATTTGGTTTAACAAAACATTTTCTAGTATCAGTTCTGTATTTAAGAACATGAAACAAGCAAATGTTGACGGTGGTGTGACAATTATTTGCACCCATACCAACCCAGCAGCATCAGCATTTTTAGCAGCTGATGAAGCTATGGTTGAACCTGCTGGGTTAGTAGGTAAAGACTACCTTGCTTGGTGCTTGAACTTTTGCCAGCAGCAGAAGATTGATTATTTTTGGCCTGCTAAAGAATCAGTCATGATCGTGCGAAATCAGGCTGATTTTGCTTATTTTGGCACACATGTTATTGCAGTTGCAACACCGGAAGTATTGACTTTGTTGAACAACAAAGGAGAGTTCTATCGTACCTTACCTTCCACTGTTGCTCAAGCAATGGCATGTATCTCGGTCACCAACAAAGTTGCATTTGATCATGCAATATCAGTACTCTCAGAACATCATGCTATATTGTGCGTGAAGCCTGCGGTATCGGTGTTTGGTTTAGGATTTCGTATTTTGGATACACAGCGTAGTAGCATCATGCATTTACTCAATGGAGTAGAATACGAAATTCCATTGGCAGAATTACGTGCAGGGATGGAAGGTATCAACCAATTTCCAGAATTACTGGTAATGGAACATTTAGCTGGTGTGGAATGGAGTGTGGATTGTGCAGGGAATAGTGGACAATTGTTGTGTGCTATTCAGCGCAAGAAGCATCCACAAGCAGGCTACGGTCAGGAAATCGATAATAACCATGATATTCATATCATGGTGGAGCGTTTGACTACTCATTACCGCTTAAACGGCTTGTTTAATATTCAGTTTAAAGCGAGGGCGGATGGCGAACCACGTTTACTGGAAATCAACCCGCGACCCGCTGGTGGTTTTGGTATGGCTTGTTTAGCTGGAGTTAATCTTGCGGAAGTTTTCTTGCAAAGTCTCATGGGCAAGAAGATAGTAGTGATACCACCCATCCGCTACGGATTGCGAGTGAGTGAAGTGAGTACCTCAGTAGTTTTGCAGTCATTGGTCTGAAAGAGACAAAATTAAAGAAAGAAAGAAGATAAATTAAATGAGATTTTTACTTTATATCACCATTGCGTTAGTCCTTTTCACAGGATGTTCACAAGAATCACAAAACAAATTGGGACGTGTTGTTCAAAACTGGACGGGTACAGATGGCGTTTTGGATGTGTATGCAGGGGACAAATTAGTAAAGCGATTTATTAAAGTTGATAAACTCACTACAGCTGTAGGAACTGAAAATAATGATGCTCGTCCTTACCGGTATGGATATGGAATTGATGATCGGAACTTCAATTTTGTGGTGGATGCTGGAGAGAAAAAAGTTTATTTTGAAATAAGCGACTACTCTACGAGTTATGTTTTTTATCAAAATTAAAGAGAGGTCAAAGAGTGCATTACGCACTCTTCAGATTTAGAGATATTTTTGTTGAACGGTTTGTAGCGTCGCGCCAAGTTCTTTATCTTGTGTCGGTTCGCCAATAGCGGAAAATTTCCATTCTCCATTTCGTCGATATAATTTTCCTAAAATCATAGAAACATACCCTGCAAATTTTGGATCACTTGCAATATTGTACGTTGCTACAACTTCATTCACTTTTGAAGGCGTTCCCTCGTACAATCGGATTGATGCAAAAGGAATCCCTGCGAAATCTTGACCTTTAAAAGAGTTTAATACGAAAACTACTTGATCAATATTAGCTGGAATTTGAGGAAGATTGATAGTGATAACTTCATTATCCAAACCATCATCACCGCCAGCATCACCCCCTCTATCATCGCCAGAGTGTTTGATTCCACCCGCTTGAAGATTACCAAAATAGATAATATTCTCCTTGGCTAAGTTTTTATTTGAATCAAACATACCAACCGATAAATCTAAATCAACTTCCTCTTTTTTAGTCCCGAAGAACCCTTTTTTTTCGATTTGTCCCCAGTTGGCACCAATACAAAAAGAGAGTAAGTCACTGCCGTTTTCTTTTTTGAGGCTTATTTTTTGCCCTTTTGCTAAACTAACCGCCATTAGATGCTTACCCCGTACATTTTACAAAAACCAGCTAATCCATCTTTGAAGCCATCACCCGCTGCTTTAAAGTTCCAACCGCCGTCTTTGCGATAAAGCTCACCGAAATTGATAGCTGTTTCTGCCGAATAATCTTCATCTAACTCATATTTTGCAAGTTCTGCATTGCCGTCTTGATTGCTGATACGAATCAATGAATTGCTAACTTGACCAAAATTTTGATTTTTTGTATCTGCGTCATTAATGGTAACCGTAAAAACAATTTTTTCAATTTCTGGAGCTACTTTATTCAACTCAATAAGAACGACTTCATCATCACCATCGCCCTCACCCGTTGTACTGTCACCTTGGTGAACAACTGAGCCACATGGAGACGTTTTGTTATTGTAAAAAATAAAGTGTGCATCACTGACAACTTTACCATCGCTACCCAATAAAAAAACAGAAGCGTCCAAATCGTATGCGCCACCCGTATCAGTTGCATTCGCATCCCATGCCAAACCAACTTTAATATTATTCAAGCCTGGAGCCTCTTTGCTCAAAGATACTCTTCCGCCTTTTGCTAAACTTACTGCCATAATGCACTCCTAATTGTAATTTTTGATACGGCTTCTCAGTATATATTCATTAATCCACCGATAGTGAAGTATAGCATACAGACTCCCAATAGCGTATCCTAATTTTTTTAGGTTGGAGTGGGAGAGAGTTCAACACACTCAACCCCAATAAACTCTTTTTGATACTTTTCGCACTCATTGACTGGGATTTGTAACAATCGTGGTTTTTTAAGCGGATCTAGCCAACGCAACATCTCCATAAGCGGTTTTTTATCCATTGCCGTGCATCCTGACGTTGGGGTATTTTTAGCGTTTTTGAGATGAAAAAAGATACATGAACCTCGTCCCATACTCTGTGTAGGATTATAATCGATCACCGCTCCATACCGATAAACCCCATCGGCTCTATGCATCACTTCATAGCTTTTTGGTGGGTCATTAGGATTTAAAAGAGCCATTTGATTGTAACGGGTATCATTACTATCATCCACGCAAATCAAATTATCATCGGCATAATAATAAGGCATAGTGCCAATCGGATTTTCATCATAGCCAAAGGTAGCGTGAATTTCAAAGATTCCCGCAGGGCTTCGTCCATCCCCCTCTCTTTTGAGACTCGTATTGCCACTCTCCCAACCCAAACCATTGCGCCCTAGTGTCACGGGGACACTCTCCCCTACTGTGTGCCAAGACTCTTCTTTTTCGTAGCGCTGAAGCGTTGCTGTTGTCGAATTGGGCTCAGGAGAAATAACCACGATCAATTGCTCCTCACCCCATAAAAGCGACATACTCGTCAAAATAACCAAAAATAAAAACGTTTTAACCATATTTCTAACCTGAACTTAGTTTATTTTAAAGTTAGGTAGTATAGCATAAGGAAAATCATGGGGGTGAAGAGGATGAATGTTACGGTACGACAAGCTAAAGAGAGCGATGCACCTTTTATAGCGGAAGCGCTGTTGGAGGGTTCTCGTGCCGGAAAAAAGGTAGGAATCTTTGATTTTATCTTCAATATCTCTGACGATGCAACTCTTTTGGCGTTTTTGAACAAGCTTACTCTTACAACAACAAAGAGTTATTGCCATTTCTCGAACTTTATGATCGCAGTGGTGGATGGGGTCAATGCGGGGACAATTTGCGGCTATGAGCCTCGGATTGCTACGCATGATATTTTTGCCCGTGCCCTTGAAGAGGTCGGGATTAATGAGAGCTACCATGAGCGGATTGCTGGGTATCTTTTATGTGAGCCTGAAATCGATAATCAAACGTGGGTATGTGATTTCATGGTTATCAAGCCTGAATTTAAAAGTCTTGAAATACTCAAAGA
>CANMHZ010000089.1 GCA_947497635.1 Helicobacteraceae bacterium
AAGAAAGTGAAAAAAACGAATGTCCCAACCAAAATTTTATGAATATTTAAAAAACAACCCAAAAAAACGGTGTGATGTCATCATTTGTGAAGATGCCAAAGAAGCAAGTTCACTAGCCGATGTAGCAACATTCTTGGAGATAGAGACACTTGTGTTTCCCGATTTCAGAGCATCGTATATGGATGATTTGCGCCCCTTTAGTGAAGAGTTATTTGCCCTTTTTGCTGCATTGCGATCGTATTACAGTG
This sequence comes from Helicobacteraceae bacterium, assembly GCA_947497635.1. GTDB lineage: Bacteria > Campylobacterota > Campylobacteria > Campylobacterales > Sulfurimonadaceae > Sulfuricurvum. The sequence goes on from CANMHZ010000089.1 coordinate 249, forward strand.
CCAAGAAAAAACCGCTGATTATTGCCCCTCTTAAAACACTACTCTATCCTCTCCCGAATGTCTCACTACTTCAAAGTATGACGATTGAGTTTGCGTCACGGCTGGATTTGAAACAGTTAAAAGAGACACTGCATCGTTGGGGGTATACCTTTGTGGATATGGTGGAGATGGAGGGGGAGATTTCTCATCGGGGCGATATTCTCGATATTTTTATCCCCAATACCTCTAATCCCTATCGTATCAGCCTTTTTGATGATGAGGTCGAAGAGATCAAGATGTTCGATGTTGAGACACAGCGGACGGACAAAGAGGAGCTGGCTTCCATCGAGGTTACGAGTGCTTTTTTCTCTCTGAGCCAAGAGCAGGGGGGAGTGTTTGATAAGGCGATCTTAAACGCCAAGAGTGATAGTTTTGTCAAAGATATGGCATCGTTAGGCTTTTGGGTATTAGAGGATGAGGGGGCTGATTTTACCCTCGGTAAATCGTTGATGCGTATTCATGAGATGAAAAGCGCTCTCGATGAGTCGTATGGAATGGATTTTCCTGTTATCCCTCGGTGCCATTTGGAAGTGGCAGTGCTTCCTGATGCGGTGCGTTATCAATCTCTTATCGCCCCCAATTTTCAAACGCTTCGAAGTGTCCATAAGAATAAAAAATTCACGTTGATTGCCGCGAGTGAAACACAGCTCAAAGCCGCTGGTATTTTTGAACTCAACGGGATGAGTGTCAAAACTTTGGGAATCGTCCTTAATCTTATCAGTGCCGATGAGGTGATACTCTCTCTCAATCGCTATGAAAAGAAACGCCGTCGTCGCAAAACGTCGATATTGCTCGATGATCTAAAAGTAGGTGATTACGTTGTCCACGAAGAGTATGGGGTAGGGATTTTTGTCGGGATTGAGCAGGCAGAAATTCTTGGTGGTATAAAAGACCTTGTCGTAATCAAATATATGGGGGATGATAAACTTCTCCTCCCTGTTGAAAATCTCGATACGATTGATCGTTATATTGCCTCGGGAACGCTGCCTGTTCTTGATCGTTTAGGGAAAGGAAGTTTTGGAAAACTCAAAGAGTCCGTTAAAGCACGTCTCTTTGAAATAGCCTCCGAAATCGTCGGAATTGCCGCGAGTCGTGCCCTTATAAAAGCGCACGTTATGCGTAGTGATGCAGGGGAGTTAAAACGGTTCCAAGAAGCTTCAGGGTTTGAGTATACCGCCGATCAAAGCAGTGCAATTGCTTCTATTGTGAATGATATTGGCTCGGGTCACATTATGGATAAGCTCCTCAGCGGCGATGTCGGATTTGGAAAAACGGAAGTGGCGATGAATGCTATTTTTGTAGCGGCACGTGGCGGGTACCAATCGCTCCTTGTTGTTCCCACGACGCTTCTTAGTTCTCAGCATTTCAAATCCTTGCAAGAGCGTTTTAAAGATTTTGGGATTCGTGTTGCGAAGCTTGACCGTTTTGTGAGTGCCAAAGAGAAAACGGCAACGCTTAAAGCCCTCTCTAGCGGTGAGTTGGATTGTGTTGTCGGAACCCATGCCCTCTTTGGGGTGAGCTGTGCGAAGTTGGGGCTGGTTATTATTGATGAAGAGCATAAATTTGGGGTGAAACAAAAAGAGAAACTCAAATCACTTTATGAAAACGTTCATCTCCTCTCTATGAGTGCAACCCCCATTCCTCGAAGCCTAAATCAGGCAATGAGTTCAATTAAGACGATGTGTGAACTTCTGACCCCTCCAAGTGAGAGATTGGGTGTTCGAACATTTGTGAAAAATTACGATGAAAAACTTATTAAAGAAGTGATATTACGTGAATTACGTCGTGGTGGGCAGCTTTTTTATGTCCATAACTCCATTGATTCGATGATTATCAAATCGGGTGAGCTCAAAGCGATTTTGCCGAATTTACGTATTTTGATTTTGCACTCACAAATCGGTGCGACGCAAACGGAAGAAGAATTGGCGAAGTTTGCCAATCGTGAGTATGATGTATTGCTTGCCACCTCGATTATCGAATCGGGTATCCACATGCCGACAGTGAATACGATGATTATCGATGGAGCTGACCGTTTTGGGATGGCAGATTTGCATCAGCTTCGCGGACGTGTCGGACGGGGACATATCGAGGGGTATGCGTACTTTATCGTTGATGATAAAGATCATTTGACTGAAGAGGCAAAAAAACGTCTTGTAGCCCTTGAATCGAATTCATTTCTGGGTAGTGGATCGATGTTGGCGTATCATGATCTCGAAATTCGCGGTGGCGGTAATCTTGTCGGTGATGCTCAAAGCGGGCACATTAAAAACATCGGCTATTCTCTTTATCTACGAATGTTGGAAGATGCGATCAAAATTCTCACCAATCAGACAACAACGATCAAAGCAAAAGTAGATATTAAACTCACGGTGAGTGCCTTTATCAGTGATGAAGTTGTACGAGAAGACAGGCTTCGTCTGGAGCTTTATCGTCGTCTTAGCCACTGTGAAAATCCAAGTGAAATATATGAAATTTTGGAAGAGGTTGAAGATCGTTTTGGAAAACCCGATCTTCCGACGAAACAGTTTTTTGAGATTATGGTAATGAAGCTATTATGTATTGAGAAAAAAATCAAAACGGTAAGCAACTATAACCAAAATATCGGTATCGAGTATCAAAATGGTTCCAAAGAGAGTTTACAAAGCAAGAGTAAAGATGACGATGATTTGATTGCGACCGTCTTACAGTATCTTCGGAAGGTTAAAAATTAAAAATCAAACGTTGTGTTTTTGTAATTCTCTAAGAGTATAATATCGATAGTAAAACTTTAAAGGGGTGGTGGTGGATAAAAATATCACAATGGAACTGTTAGGTGAAGCAAAGAAAGCGCATATCAAATGGACACAACGCGCAAAGTTATTGATTGAAGGGTTGCCGATTGATGAGTCTGCTATACCGCTTAGCAATACCGATTGCGCTTTTGGATTATGGTTTTATGGCGAAGGTCAGAAATTAAATGCACTAGGAAATATGGGATGTTTGGGCGATATAGAGAAAGCCCATTTTATTCTTCATGATCAATATATGAAAATTTTTAAAATCTATTTTGCAAATACGGAGCGTTCTTTTTTCTCTAAAATTTTTAGTTCAAAAAAGAAAATATCGGAACAAGAAAAAGAGATGGCAAAAGAGTATTTTGTAAAACTTCAGGCAGCCTCCGATGAAGTATTAGACGTAATTGGAAAGCTTGAACGGCGTTTATATGCCATTCCTCAAACTTCATTTGACGCAGTCTAGCGTTAAATATAAAAGCCAAATTGGCTTAAGTATAATAAAAAATTAGTATAATACTATAACTTCGTAAAAAGGAAAAATCATGGAAAAAGCCGCTATATTGGAACACTTGGGTGCAGCAAAAAAAGCGCATCTTAAATGGGTTCAACGTGCTAAGTTATTGATTGAAGGATTGCCGATTGATGAAGGTGCTATCCCCTTGGGTAGTACTGATTGTAAATTTGGACAATGGTTTTATGGTGAGGGTCAACAATTAAATGCCTTGGGAAATATGGGATGTTTGACCGACATTGAAAAAGCACACTCGGTATTACACGATCAATATCTCAAAATTTTCAAAATCTATTTTTCAGATGATCACCGTTCTTTTTTCTCTAAAATTTTCAATACAAAGAAAAAAATATCAGCACAAGATCATGCGGAAGCAGAATTATGGTTTGCTAAACTTCAGGCAACTTCCGAAGAGCTATTGGGATATATTGGTAAAATCGAGCGTCGTTTGTATGCCATACCTCAGAGTTCGTTTGACGCTAGCGAAACTGGAATTTAGGTAAAGACGGTTGAGCTTTTGTCCGTTTTATGATTCCCAAACATGTCATTCTTGCGGATGGATGGACTTACCCTATGCACAGCAGTTGAAGCAAAAAGGTGAATTTTTACATACCCTTTTAGACCCTTTTGAGCCACAACTGTGGTTGAGACCAACTCCCAGTTCGATTAAGGGATTTCGTAATAAAGCAAAGATGGTTGCAACACCGAGTTTAGAGGGTGTAGTATTGGGACTCTCGGATGAAGTGAGTTTGATAGAGTGTCCTTTGTACGATGAGAGTATGCAGCGTGTTTTGAACCAAACTCAAGCTTGGTTGCGAAATTTGGGGATCAAGGGGTACGATGTCAAAAAGCGAAAAGGGGAACTTAAATACGTTTTATTGACGCATAGTAAGTTTGATAACTCCATGATGTTGCGTTTTGTTCTTCGTTCCCATGGAGTTGTCTCTCGGCTTCAAAACGCCCTTCCTGATTTGATTGCTCTGTCGCCTGAACTCAAAGTAATTACCGTTAATATTCAACCTATTCACATGGCGATTTTGGAGGGGGATGAGGAACTGTTTTTGACCGATGAGACAAGACTCGAAGAGAGACTCAATGGTATTCCTTTCTGTATTCGTCCCAAAAGTTTTTTTCAAACGAATACAGATGTTGCGGGGAAACTTTACAAAACGGCGAGCGAATGGGTCAATGAAAGCCATCCAAAAATAATATGGGATCTTTTTTGCGGGGTTGGTGGCTTTGCTCTTCATTGCGCAACACCGCAGAGATCTATTGTGGGTATTGAGATTGAGGGCGAAGCGATTGCGTGTGCTAAGATTTCAGCCCAACGTATTGGTTTTGAAAATTTACGATTTCAAGCATTGGATGCGATGAGTTTTACTGCAGAAGCCGAGGGTGTTGCAGATGTAATCATTGTCAATCCCCCACGACGTGGACTGGGGGAACAACTGTGCAAATGGCTAGAGAGCGTTGCCCCCTCACGGATACTCTACTCTAGTTGCAATGCCCAAAGTCTTGCACGAGATTTGGAATTTTTACACGGTTATAGCGTGAAGCGAGTACAATTGTTTGATATGTTTCCTCATACAGCGCATTATGAAACGTTAATAGAATTGGTACAAAAAAACTGAACTATTAGTTTTTACTCCATGAAATGGTAAAGATAGTTCCTTTACCAATTTGTGAATCAACAACAATCCCAAAGTGATATTTATGACAAATCATCTGGATAATATTCAGACCGATTCCAAACCCCCCATTTGTCTCATCAAAACGGGTATATCGATTGAAGATCTGACTAATTGCCTCTTTGGGTATACCAATTCCTGTGTCACGTATACTAAGTGAATTTTCTGTGAGTATAATAGTAATTTCTCCCGATGGCTTATTGTATTTGATTGCATTGGATAAAAGATTGTCGATAAGCCGAATCATATTTTCGTCATCAATCTTACAGATGGCATCCGTTATATCGGTATGGATTGTGATTTTTTTTGCTTCAGCAATAGGGTTGAAATACTCAATTCTTTCCAAAAGAAGCTCTCGTATGTCAAGATCAAGATCGTAATGGTTAATTTGATCGTGCATCAATAAAAAAGTAAGGTCGTTATAAAGATTGGAAATGGTTCGCGATGCAACTGAAATTCTATTGAT
>CANMHZ010000090.1 GCA_947497635.1 Helicobacteraceae bacterium
TTTATATGCTCTAAAATTTTTTAGAACTAAACTTTTTACTACCATTTTTAGACTCTCCTATTTTTTTAAATAAAAATATTTTCCAATGCTGGAATCTCACTTATAATCTTGTATATAATTATAGACTCATAACTTTATTAATCGTAAACTTCTTTACAATCATTTTCATATAAGCTTCCCTTCCAACACACTCTTAGCATTCAAACTCGTCACCACTTTTTTACCCGTCTGAGCTTCCAGCTCTTGCAGGGCGACTTTGGCAACATTTCCACCTTGTCGCGCTACTTTTTTAGACTCTTCAAAACTTTTCGGATTTACAGCTTGCGAAATATCCTTAGTAGACGCTTCCGCTAACATATTTAAAATAAGCTCGGTGTTGGTCATAGTATCCCGTAGGTTCTCTTTTTTGAGCCCTTTTAGGACTTTATATTCTTTGGTGGTTTTGTCTGCCCATGTTTTGGTGATAATGTCGGTGAGGGTTGCGAACTGCATCCCCGCTTGAATCCCTTTGCTCTTCCACTCATCGGTAAGTTCTTTGCGAATTTCGATACTTTTTAGCCGTTGGTTGATCCAGTTTTCACTGTAGCCCAATGCTAAATATTGTTCCAACGCTCTGTCAATACTTAGTTCAGGGTCTTGCATTTCGTCCAACCGCTCAGTAGCGATTTGTGCCAACCAAAGCTTAAAAGGTTCTGCTTTTGGACTTGGGACAGACTGTATCAATCTAAAAAGTTGCTGAGTATCGGCAACATCGGTAAGTCTCATTTTACCGTCAGGTGCTTTCATTTTCAAACCGTGACAATTTGTCACGGTTTCATTTCCTTCTGCCTTGAGTCTTTGTTTTAATTTTCTCCAATATGCCGTTGGGTCAACACTTTCGGTTAGAACTTCAATAACATCAATAATAGAGATATACCATTTTTCTTGGCTCTCATCCCAAACCGTGCGTACTTTTTTATTGTCAAAAATTTGAATTGCGTTTTTGGTACTCATCTCAATACCTCACCACAACATCAAGCTCAATGGATTTTTTGTTTTTGTAGCTTTTGAGTCCTTCGGCAATTTCGCGTAAAAGTCGGCTATCGAAGTTGTAACCAAAAAGGACAAGTTTGGAGGGTTGAAAGGTTGCGTCCTCATCGAGTGCTTTTATAAACACGCCCAGTGCCTCGCTACTAAAATCTTTATCCATACAATAGACGTTTTTTCCATACGTATAGGCGGTATAGCTTCCGAATTTCCGTGGGGATACATCCTCTGTGAGGGGGATACCGTCATAAGTCTTCCATGTTGTGAGGAGATATCCTAGTTGTTCATCGTTCAAATCTCTGCCGTTAAAAAGGGTTTGCCCCTCTTCGAGATCGTCGATTTCATCAAGATAACCCTCAAAGAGAGGAGTGGTTTGGAAGATTTTGAAACCCGTGTCTGTTTCGGGCGAGACTAAAGTCTCATCTTTTTTTATTTTAATAGCCGCTTTTTCGATACGGGCTTTGGTAATGTCAAAAATAGTCTCATACCCTGCTTTGCGGGCTTCGCTTTTGGGGTCGGTGGGTTCGTCGATTTGGACAGTGATAAAACGGCGATTTCCACCATCTTCGGCATTGAGGGCCATTACTGCATGGGCTGTTGTTCCACTTCCTGCGAAAAAGTCGAGGATAAGGTCGCTTGGCTGAGTTGCAATTTTTAACATTTCTATAACATAAGGAGTAGGTTTAGGAGTATCAAAAACAATACTCCCAAATAAAAATTTAATTTCATCTGAAGCATTTGCTGCATTCGATACATTATCCCATATTGTTTCGGGTATTTTTCCTTGATTTTCATCGAGAAATAATTTACGATATATGTTGTCACCCCTAATAATTAATTTGTTGTCATTGTCAAGTTTTTCAAGATTTTCTTTACTGAATAACCAAAGCCGTTTAGTAAAAACAGTTCCTTTTTTATTTGTAAACTCATAATTAACTCCGCCCTGTGTTCCCCTTGCCCAAGTTGCAAGCATTCTATAATTACCTCTTGGGTCATCTTCTTGGTTTTTATATGCTTTTTTTGTTGTTTCATCTAATTCAAGAAAATTAGTAATAAAAACATCTTTAGATTTTGCATATACTAAAAGGTACTCATGTGATTTACTAAACCATTTAGCTGAATTATCTCTTCCTCTTTTTCTTTTCCAGATTACATTTGCCACAAAATTCTCTTCCCCAAAAACTTCATCACACAACATTTTAAGCTGTGCTTGTTCATTGTCATCAATTGAGATAAAGATCACCCCATCCTCACGCAAAAGCTCTCGTGCGACATAAAGACGTGGGTACATAAAGGTGAGCCATGCGCTGTGAGAGTTGGATTTGCTGGCGGTAAACTCCAAAATCCGCTTCGCTTCATCGAGTTCGATACCTGCCAACTTGGAGAGTTGTCCAGCGGTGAATTTACGATCATCGTTATAAACAAACCCATCGTTTCCCGTGTTGTACGGTGGGTCGATATAAATCATTTTTATTTTTTCGCTGTACGCATTTTTGAGGTGCTTGAGGACTTCGAGATTATCACCACGGATGAGCAAATTTTGGCTATTTTGGTTCTCTTCTTTTGCGTTATACTCTTTATCTTCTTTTAAAAGTGTTTGGGGATTTTCATTAGCAAGGAGCCGTGCATACGATTTACCCAGCCAGTTGAGACTGTAGCTTTCACGAGAGAGGTCAAGATCACTTTTACCCACAATCTCCATCATTTTATGCGGAATAAAAGCACCGTTTTTATCGAAACAATTGGGAAAATTCTTTTTTAAAATGGCTAATTGTGTACTGTTGGCTGTGGTGTCGGTATTGTCGCTAAGTTTCTCTATTTGCATCGGCTCACTCCCTTTTTAATCAAGAGGGAATTTTACCCAAATGAGCCTAAGAGGCTTCGATAATATGACAAAGTGTCATGGAAATTTCAATAGCTTAATAATACTCCTTCTCATGAGCGTGCATTGCTTCACGAATCTTGTTAACTCTTTGTTTTTGTAGCTCAATTGGCTCTTTCAAAGCGCAATATTCGCCATCAGTTAACTCATCATTAAACCGTTGTTCATCAAAGGTTTTTCCCAAATAGTTCACTATAGACTTAAGATCACGTTGTGCATTTCCCAAACAGCTTGTTGCTCCTGGGGATGGGGTCATATTGAAAATAATCCCCTCTCCTGTATTGATCGATGCTTCTCCGAGGATCAGTTTACGCTGTTTTTTGTCAATCACTTGTGGGCGCACTCCACCGAATCCTTGCGCGTATTCATATTCATGAAGTTGAAGAGAGGGGACAATTTTTCGGGCATCGTGAAGAAAAAATCGTTTCCCGAAAAATGGGACTTCAAAGATAAAATTTCGCAAAATATAGTTACGAATTTCCGAATCTTTGAGTAGTTTCCACAGTGCCGAAACAACATTACTATCCAATCGCAATGTTTTCCAAAAATCAAGATAAGTACCATTTTTGTACCGTTCCAATTTCGGTAGCATTAGCGCCGTTGGTCCAAACCTCGTATTCCCCTCCGCCAAAATATCAGGATCACCGTGAAGTGCTGCAAAAGGGAGTTTTGGATTTTGAATCATATAGACTTTGCCATTGAGTAGTTTTTGCGTTGTGAGATAAAAGCTTCCTGCCATAGGAAGACACGCATACTCTTGCCCATACCCCATAGCGTGTGCCAAAAATAGACTATGCGCTCCCGCATTGACCACGATAAAATCGGCAGTAAAGGTTTTTTCTTTCGTGTGGAGCGTGTAACCTCGTGTTGTATTTTTTTCAATCGTTAAGACTTGCTCATTCACAAAAAGATCGACCCTTGTATTGGGCTCTTTTTTGGCATTATCAATGAGGGACTTCGCCATTTTTCCATAATCTACGGTTGTCCATTGATCCTTTGTTCCAATGGCAACAATGTTTTCGGGACGTTCATTACCGTTGGCATCATAAACAACGCGCGGTTCGAGTATTTTGAGCGTCTCTTTGTCCCACACTTCCAAATAGGGGAAAAGTTCGGAGAACTCTTCATAGCGTTGAAGCAAAAATTCCACCTCATCATCCCCTACTCCCAATGCCATTTTTTGATGCGAAAAAATGATCTCGTTTTCATAAGAGTGTGCCAAACAATATTTTTCGACCATCTTCGCGGTGCGTTTTGTAATAGCTGCTTTAGGAAGTGTATAGTTTGTCTCAATATCACCCACGTGGATAGTTTGAGAGTTACTGGTTCCTTTGGAATTAAGGGTAGCAATATCCTCATATTTTTCGATAATTCCGATTGATTCAATATTGGTATAACGTGCCAATTCGTAGGCAAGTGCTGCGCCTGATATTCCAGCACCGACAATAACAACATCATAATGATGTGACATCCAAATCCTTTTTGAGTATTGTGTAAAAGTATAAAGACTATTTCCACTATTTTAAGTTATAGTATAACCGATCATACTAGTCAAGGAGATACAATGGATACGGTAACCTTAACGGATAATCGAACAGGTAAAAGCTATGAATTCTCAATTTTGTCCTCAACAATCGGTTCTAGCGTCGTTGATGTACGAAATTTCTACAAAGAAACAGGGATGTTTACCTACGATCCGGGATTTACTTCAACGGCAAGCTGTAGTTCTGCTATTACCTATATTGATGGGGAAAAAGGGGAACTTCTCTATCGCGGATACGATATAAGCTATTTAGCCACCCAAAAAAGCTATCTTGATGTTTGTTATCTTTTGTTGAATGAAAAACTTCCAAATGAGGAAGAGTTACTCGCTTTTGACATCGAATTGCGAAAACGTTCCTTTGTCCACGAGGGGCTAAAAGAGCTTTTTAATGCGTTCCCCGACCGTGCTCACCCTATGGCGATGATGGCATCCGCTGTATCAGCTCTCTCCACTTTTTATTTTGAACATCTTACCGTTACTACCAAAGAAGAAGCGCAAATCATGGCACGCCGAATTATTGCCAAAATTCCAACATTGGCGGCATTTACCCATCGACGAATGTTCGGTATCCCGTATATTTACCCCGATATTGAGCGTTCATTTACCGAAAATTTTCTCTATATGATGCGTGCATATCCGGGACAGAATCTTAAAATTCGTGAAGTAGAGATCAAAGCACTCGATACGATTTTCACGCTTCACGCCGATCACGAACAAAATGCCTCGACCTCAACTGTACGCGCTGTAGCTTCTACGGGAGCACATCCCTACGCCGCTCTCTCGGCGGGTATAAATGCTCTATGGGGAAGAGCTCACGGGGGAGCGAATGAATCGGTGATTGCACAGCTTGAGTTCATTGGAAGCGTCGATAATATTGATGAGTTTATTGCCCGTGCCAAAGATCCCAAGGATGACTTTAAACTAATGGGATTCGGACACCGTGTCTATAAAAATTTTGATCCCCGCGCAAAAATTCTCAAAAGTCTTCTCGATCAGCTCAAAGATGAATTAGGTGTCAATAATGAACTGTTGAAGATTGCTGAAAAAATCGAACAAATTGCCCTAAGTGATGAGTATTTTATCCAGCGCCGTCTCTATCCCAATATTGATTTTTACTCAGGACTTATTTTGACCGCTTTGAAAATCCCGAAGCCTCTCTTTACTATTATCTTTGTCATCGGCAGATCAGTGGGATGGATCACACAGTGGATAGAGCTCCAAAATGACCCCGAA
>CANMHZ010000091.1 GCA_947497635.1 Helicobacteraceae bacterium
TCGAGGATAGAGGGTTTAGACATGAAGTGCACTCCGTTTTTGTAAATGTTGGATTAATAATTCTTTGGCTTTATCATGATGGGCAATAAAATCTTTATGGGCATTCCCGTCACAATAGTTCGTCACACAAAACACTCCTCCAGCAGGAATATTAAACTCCTGCGCCACCCTCATCACGCTAAAAAATTCCATATTTTCAAGCTCCAATCCAAGGGAACGAAATTGTGTCATTGCATTTTCACTGGTCGTAATATAATTAGAAGAGTTTACCAGCGTATCTTTAACGTTTTGTGTTTGGCTAGAGACCACATTATCAATGGGGGTATAACCGCTCCCGCTCAAAAATCCCACCTCAATATTTGCTGCTGTTTTAGACTCAACAATATCGAAGATAGAATGTTTTCCATAACTCCCAGCACTCCCCACAAAGAGAATAAATTCTGGTTTGTCAAACAAACACAATCGTGTAAGGTTCATAGCACTCTCGACCAGCCCTACTCCAATAGGAAGGGCGAAGTCGAATGTTTCGTTGTTACCGGCACAGAGAATCATAACCTCACCGCAATCCCATTAGCACTCAAATACCGCTTCAAATCCATAATATCAATCTCTTTATAGTGGAAGATACTCGCAGCCAACGCCGCATCCGCACCATGTTCAAATGCCTCTTTGATATGCTCCATCGTCCCCGCACCTCCGCTAGCAATAACAGGGACATTTACGGCACGACTAATCTGTTCTGTAATAGAGAGGTCAAATCCCGCTTTTGTCCCGTCCGCATCCATAGAAGTGAGGAGAATCTCTCCTGCACCGCGATCCACAACCTCTTTCGCCCAATCGAGGGCATTGATCCCCGTATCAACGCGTCCACCGTTGAGATAGACGTTCCATTGATCTCCCGTTCGCTTGACATCAATGGCGACAACGATACACTGGCTTCCAAACCGCTTCGCCCCTTCGTCGATAAAAATGGGACGTTTAATCGCAGCAGAGTTAATACTCACCTTGTCACATCCGACGTTCAAAAGTCGATAAATATCATTAAGTTCTCGTATCCCACCACCGACGGTAAGGGGAATAAACACCTCACGGGCAACCTGCTCCACGATATGAACAATCGTGTCACGCTCTTCGTGCGATGCGGTAATATCGAGGAACGTCAGCTCATCCGCACCCTCATCATTGTACCGTTTCGCTACTTCTACAGGATCCCCTGCATCTTTGAGTCCAACGAAATTGACTCCCTTAACAACACGACCATCTTTTACATCCAAACACGGAATAATCCGCTTTGCAAAGTATTCCATTCGTAAAACTCCCATGCCTAATTATTACAATTATAGTCCAGCATCACTTAACCCCCTATTTTATTTTTTATCTTAATCCCTAATTAACTCTTTCTTCGATATACTCTACCCAATGCAAAAAAGTACCACTAAAGCCAAAAAAAGATTTGGTCAAAATTTTTTACGTGATGAGAGTGTTTTATCTCAAATCATCCAATCGATGCCCCTTACCCCTCACCGCATTGCGGAAATCGGGCCTGGATTAGGTGATTTAACTAAATATTTAGTTGATGTCAAAAGTGTTACTGCTTTTGAGGTCGATACCGACTTGTGCAAGCATTTACAGCACCATTTTGCCGATGCCATCGCTACCAGTAAACTCACACTCCGATGCGGAGATGTGTTGGAAACTTGGAAGAGTGAGCTTTTGGATGAACCGTATGATTTAGTGGCAAATCTGCCCTATTACATTGCGACGAATATCATTCTAAAAGCCCTCGCTGATCCGGCGTGTAAAAATATGCTTGTCATGATTCAGCGTGAAGTGGCAGAGAAGTTTTCCGCCACACCCAATGAGAAAGCTTTTGGAGCACTCAGCGTAATAGCCCAAAGCGTGGCAGACATAGAAATTGTCCTCCATGTTCCGCCAACCGCATTTGAGCCTGCTCCCAAAGTCGATTCTGCCGTACTGCTCATTTCAAAACGGACGAATCGTAATGATGAAGGGTTTGAAAATTTTTTACGTGTTGCCTTTACACAGCCACGAAAAACCCTCAATAAAAATCTCACGGCATGCTATGATGGAGATTCTTTGACTCGTGCATTCGAAACACTTGCCTTAGAAAAAACCATCCGACCTCATCAGCTTCGCACCTCTGACTTTCACCAGCTCTACGCCCTTTTACAATAGCCTCTTTTTTAGGCTCAAAACTGCGAGAGAGTTCCGTTTCAATTTAACAAAAATACAAAATTTTAGTAGAAGGATATTTCTATGGCTGATGATACTACCCAAGAAGGGGCTCAACCCCAAGCAGAAACCCGTGAAAGACGACCCAACAACAACCGTCGTCCTTTTCGCCCACGTACCGAAACCAGAGCTGAGGGTGAGACAGAAGGTGAACGCAATGAGCGTCCTCGTGAGGAAAACCGCTCTCCACGTCAAGACAATCGTCCACCACGCACCGAAAGTCGTCCACCACGTCCAGACAATCGTCCTCCGCGCACCGATAATCGCCCAGCACGCACGGAAAACCGTCCACCACGTACCGACAATATGATAATAGTACGTGAGGGTGAAAGTGCAACGAACCTAGCTCCTGAGAGTGAAAATCGTCCATCACGTGATCGTGGAAATCGTGGTCGTCGTGGTTCACCGGCTACTCCTATCGACACCAATCTCCGTGACTTTGTCCTTCAAAATCAAGAAGCACATAAGAATCGTCTTAACCCTCATTTCAAGCTTGATCTTGAAAACAGCGAGAAAGTTCGTATCACCCCTTTGGGTGGTTTGGGTGAAATTGGTGGAAATATTACCGTCATCGAAACTGAACACGAAGCGATTATCATCGACATCGGAATGAGTTTCCCAAGCGAAGAGATGCACGGTGTTGACATTCTTGTCCCTGATTTTACCTATTTGCGTGAAATTCGTAAAAAAATCGTTGCCGTTATCATCACACACGCCCACGAAGATCATATCGGTGCAGTACCGTACTTTTTCAAAGAGATGCAATTTCCTATCTATGGAACACCTCTTCCTCTTGCAATGATCGGTAATAAATTTGACGAACACCATATGCGTGAATACCGTCGCTATTTTAACCCTATCGTAAAACGTCAAGTCTATAAAATCGGTAATGATTTCGAAGTTGAGTGGATGCATATGACCCACTCGATCATTGATTCCTCATCATTGGCGATCACAACCAAAGCGGGAACAATCATCCATACAGGTGATTTCAAAATCGACTTCACCCCGATTGATGGTTACACTGCCGACATTCACCGTCTTGCCCATTACGGCGAAAAAGGGGTTTTGTGTCTCCTAAGTGACTCAACAAATTCCTATAACAAAGAATGGACACCAAGTGAACTCACCGTTGCAAGTGGATTTGATCGTATTTTTGCCAAGGCTGAGGGGCGTATCATTATGTCAACCTTTAGCTCGAATATCCACCGTGTCTACCAAGCAATCCAATACGGTCTCAAGTATAACCGTAAAGTATGTGTCATCGGGCGTTCTATGGAACGTAACCTTGAAGTAGCGATGCAATATGATTACATCAAACTTCCAAAGAATATCTTTATCGATGCCGAAGAGGCGAATCGTATGAGCGACAAGGATGTCCTCATCGTGACAACAGGAAGCCAAGGAGAGCCAAGCTCTGCCCTCTTCCGTATGTCCATCGGTGAGCATCGTCACATCAAAATCAAACCTACCGATTTGATCGTCCTCTCAGCACGTGCTATTCCAGGGAATGAGGGTTCTATTTCAGGAATGCTCAATTATCTACAACGTGCAGGGGCAAAAGTAGCCAATGACCGTGATATTCACGTATCAGGTCACGGAAGTTTGGAAGAGCAGAAGCTGATGCTACGTCTCACGAATCCAAAATTCTTCCTCCCTGTTCATGGTGAATACAACCATATTATGAAACATCGTGATACCGCTATTTTGTGTGGTGTGCCTGAACGTAATATCCTCCTTATGAGCGATGGTGACTGTATTGAAGTCAGCAGTAAGTTTATGCGTAAAGCCAAAACAGTCAAAACGGGTAAAACCTATATTGACAACCAAAACAACCACCAAATTGAAGATGATATTGTTATCGATCGTCAAAAAATGGCGAGCGAGGGGATGGTTATGCTTGTTGCCCAAGTCGGAGCTCACGATTCACGCCTTCTCTCCAAACCACTTGTTACAAGTTTTGGTCTCGTAGCGGATCGAAATGACAAAGCATTTGCAGCAGAGATGGAAGATGTCCTCGAACACTTCTTGCTCAATCTCAAACCAGGACTTATCGAAAATCCTAAAGCGTTGGAGAATGATCTACGCCAAGTAGTGCGTAAGCATATCTACCGCAAAATGAAAAAATATCCTCTTATCGTACCTCACGTTTTCGTAATGTGAGTTTGCTAATAAAAAAGCTAACTGCTGCTTCTCGCTCCCAAGCTCCAGCTTGGGAGTGTATACTAGAGGTAACTCCCAGCTACCGTACGCATTCCCAATGTGGACATTGGGAACGAGAGCAACTCACTTGTACACTTTTAACCCCTTCTTCGCTATACTCTCTTAAAATTATTTATTAAAGAATTTACTATGAAAGTAACTCTACAACATTTTACCCCCCTTGTCATCTGTTCCGACGCTATACGTACCTGCTGGCAAAGTTTCGATAAAAGCGATAACGGCGGAGAGATTGACCGCGCCCTAATAGACCGTGTTGGGAATAAATTCAAACACGCCTCGACGTTGGAACATATTGTTTACAACTTCTATATTGAGGGAATCAGCCGTGCACTCCTCCAAGAGCTTGCCCGTCACCGTATGGCAAGCTTAAGCGTTAAAAGCACCCGCTATACACTTAAAGAGCTCAAAGACGAAGAACCTTTCTCTATTGATGACAAAGAGCGTCCCAAAAAGTATCTAACGATGACGGGTGTTGAACTGGTAGATGAGATGAGCATTCGTGCCCTCGAAAATCTCAGAACCGTACTGGTTGCAGGAATAAGTAATGACCGTGCAAAATACTGTCTTCCAGAGAGCTATAAGACAGAACTTACGTGGAGTATCAATGCACGCTCATTACAAAACTTTATCTCATTGCGAAGTGATAAAGCGGCACTGTGGGAGATACGGGATTTAGCGAATCTTGTTTACAGTAGCCTTCCTGAAGATCATCGCTATTTGTTCGAAAATTCACTCAAAGAGGATCAATAACATGAAGAAATTAGGATTATTAGCCATTATCGCATTAAGTGTATTAGCAGTTGGATGCGCCCAAAAACAGTTTACTCTCAATGGTTTAATCTGCCCAGCAGGTCATAGCGATGAGCTTATAAAAGCTGATTTTGCAGAGTGCCACTATTATGATCTTGATGCAATCGCGAAAGCATCACAAGCCCCAATTACGATTGAGTGTCAAAAATGTTTGGAAAGTAAAGGATATAAAATCGAGAAGTAAGCTAAAGAGGAGTTAAAGCGTAGTCAAAAGAGCAAGTGCTCTTTTGGTACGAGGTTTAGTTATGCTAATGCTGCTTTGGATTGAACTGTAAGAGCAGTGAATGCTCCAGCGTCGTTCATAGCCATATCAGCAAGAATTTTGCGATCAAGCTCGATG
>CANMHZ010000092.1 GCA_947497635.1 Helicobacteraceae bacterium
GAGGTAAATCACTCTGAAGAGGGGTATTTGATGCTCCGTAACTTCGCCCGTACCATCTGTGGTATCACAGAAAAATGGGACATGGGACACTTCCTCAAAGAACAAATTGTCAAAATCCGTGAGCAAGTTGGGGAGGGGAAAGTTCTTTGTGCCCTTAGTGGCGGCGTTGATTCTTCTGTTGTTGCGGCACTTTTATACGAAGCAATCGGAAATCAATTGATCCCTGTGTTTGTCGATAATGGTCTTTTGCGAAAAGGGGAACGTGAATCGGTCGAAAATATTTTCAAAGTTCATTTGCAAGTGCCTCTTGTTGTTGCAGATGCGTCGGAAAGTTTCCTCAGTAAGCTTGAGGGTGTAACGGATCCAGAAATCAAACGTAAAATCATTGGACACACGTTTATCGAAGTGTTTGAGCAAGAAGCAAAAAAACACGATGGGATTAAATTTCTAGCTCAGGGGACATTGTACCCTGACGTTATTGAGTCCGTTTCTGTCAATGGTCCATCAGTCACGATCAAAAGCCATCACAACGTCGGTGGTCTTCCTGATTGGATGGATTTCGAACTGATTGAGCCATTACGTGATTTGTTCAAAGATGAGGTTCGTAAACTTGGAAGTGAATTGGGACTTCCTGATTATCTTGTCAACCGTCATCCGTTCCCTGGGCCGGGTCTTGGTATTCGTATCATGGGTGAAGTCAACAAAGATGATCTTTATATTCTTCGTGAAGCCGATGCGATTTTACTGGAAGAACTCAAAGCAAGTGGCTATTATGCGAAAACATGGCAGGCGTTTGCAGTTCTTTTGAACGTCAAAAGTGTCGGAGTAATGGGAGATAATCGTACGTATGACAACACGGTGTGTGTTCGTGTTGTTGAGGCAGTTGATGGAATGACGGCAACGTTTGCGCATCTTCCTCATACATTACTAGAGCGTATCAGTCGTCGTATTATCAATGAAGTCAACGGCATCAACCGTGTCGTTTATGATATTAGCTCAAAACCACCTGCTACTATCGAGTGGGAATAAGGGAAACGCTTTTGCGTCCCATCTACCTCGTTTCTAAAACTCCCTATTTGGGAGTCCACCATATTCCCATCCTCTCTATTCATTTTTGTAACCCTGAGATCAATTTCGATGCGTATGAGGGGATTATTATCACGTCCAAACAAGGGGCATTAGCTCTCAATCACTATACCCCCGATTGGAAAAAGCTTCAGGTTATTTGCGTTGGGAAAGCAACGGCAGAGGTTATGAAACAATTGGGTGCGGTTCATATTGACATTGCAGATGGATATGGGGACACTATTTTTGATACATTAAAATCGCATAAAGAAAAGAGATGGCTCTATTGCCGCCCCAAAATAATCGCCTCCTCTTGGCCCAAAAAAGCACGAGAACTAGGGTTGATGATGGATGAGGTTGTGATTTATGAGACAACGTGTAATGAGAAAATAGGGGAGATAGCAATCGCCAGTGATAGTGTTTTGATTTTCACCTCTCCCTCTTCCATCGAATATTTTACCCAAAAAATTTCCATCCTCCCTACTCACACTGTTGTAGTCATTGGAAAGACAACCCAAAAAGCTCTTCCTACAGGGATAAAATCGGTGTTGAGCGAGACGACTAGCGTTGAATCATGCGTAGAAAAAGCACGAGAATTAAGCTTTTTGAGAGTATAATTCCCGTTCTGGGCGAAGCGACTAATCGCATTTTGAGGGTTCTACATATACACTTAGTGGATTGGTAGTCATCTCAGGGTGTCGGTGGTCTCGTTTGAGCCGTCAAAAGCGAGAGATTGCCGCCGAAAGAGATGCTCGATCCACTTTTTTTACGCTTTGAGAACCAAAGCTATATGCGAAACGCCCGCCTGGGCATTTTTACACTACTTTCTCATCACAATAAAGCTCATATTAGGTTCCGCTATAATTACTGACATTTAATACAAAGGCACGCCGTGTCCCTATTTCAAAAATCCATCCTCAACTCCTTCAAACACGATGAAAGTATTATTGCACTTCGATGGGCTAACTTTCAAAACTATCTGACCAAAATCGACTTTATAAAAACGGTCAAAGAAGAGAAATTCCAAGCCGAATTTTTGCAGCTTATGTTTGAAAACTGTTTGGGCTATACGCTGGATACTACCAATCCTAATGATTACAACTTAGAACGTGAAAAGAAAAATGAAACCGACGGTAAAAAAGCGGATGGGGTTATTTATGTTAATGGTCAGATTATCGGAATCGTAGAACTCAAAGATCAAAAGACGAAAAATCTCGATATTGTAGTGCCACAAGCTTTTGGTTATCATAATAATCACAAGAGTTCTAAATATATTATTATTTCCAACTTCGATGAGCTCCGTTTTTACATCGATAAATCAAACGAATACGAACCATTCAATCTTTTTACTCTCACGTATGAAGACTTTAAAAAACTTCACTTACTAATCAGTTTTGAAAGTTTAAAAGAGGATATTCCTCTCAAACTCAAAGAAAAATCAGCAAACTTTGAAGCGACTATTTCAAAACAGTTGTATAAAGATTTTAGTGCGTTTAGAACTCATTTGTTTGAGAATATTGTCAAGAATAATGATTTAGACAGATCATTACTATTGCGCCTCACTCAAAAGCTCTGTGACCGTATTATCTTCATTTTATTTGCCGAAGATAGAGGACTGTTACACGCGAACACAATTAAAGAGATACGTGAAGAGTTTAAAAACCAAAAATTCAGTACCTATGCGCTTTATGACATTTACAAATTTTATTTTGATGCAATTAACGAAGGAAATTCAAAACTCTCTATTCCCAAATACAACGGTGGACTGTTCGCCAAAGATGAACTATTAGACGCTCTTATCATTGATGATAGTGCTCTTGATATGGAAGCCCAGAAACTTTCCGATTATGATTTTGAGAGCGATATTAGCGTCAATATTTTGGGGCATATTTTCGAGCAAAGTTTGACCGATTTGGAGGAGTTAAACGCCTCTATCGAAAACACTGATTTTGACAAAAAGAAATCCAAACGCAAAAAAGACGGCGTATTCTACACTCCTGAATATATCACCCGTTATATCGTCGAAAATACATTAGGTAAGCTGTGCAATGATAAAAAAGAAGAACTCATTATCGGAAGTGGGACTTCAGTCCCGCAAAATCTCAAAAAACTAAGCAAAGAGGAAATAAAGGAAAAAGAAAACCTCCTCGCCTACCGAGAATGGCTAACCCATCTAAAAATCCTAGACCCTGCCTGCGGAAGTGGTGCGTTTCTCAACCAAGCACTAGAATTTCTGATACGAGAGCATACCCTCATACGAGATTTACTTTTACCGTACGAAGATTTGACAATCTATTACGAAGTCGAAAAAAGTATTCTTGAACACAATCTCTATGGTGTAGATATAAATGAGGATGCGGTGGAAATTGCACGGCTCTCTTTATGGCTACGAACAGCGCATAAGGGGCGAGAGCTTACGAGTCTGAATGATAAAATCATCTGTGCTAATTCGCTTTTAGCTATGCCGTTTGAAGAAAATAGTTTTGATGTGGTGATTGGGAATCCGCCGTATGTTGCTCTTAACAAAATCAAAGACGTTGATTATAGCCGTGCAGGATTTGAAGTCTTTGAAAAAACGGGCGACTTGTTGGCGTTGTTTATCGAAAAAGGGTTACGTCTTACCGCTGATGGAAAATACTTTTCGTTTATCGTTTCCAATAGTTGGTTAAAAACCAAATACGGCGAATCACTCAAAAAGTTTTTAGAAAAAAATGGACGGACGGAAGTCATTAATTTTGTAGGGACACAATTGTTTGAAGATGCGACCGTGGAGAGTTGTATTGTGAACTCTGTTCGTCATTCCGTTTCAACTCCCGTTCGTGGTGAGCTTGTCGAACCACAACACCCTTCGACAGGCTCAGGGCGAACGGAAATAAGTATCACCAATATCCGAAACTTCACCACCCAAAATGCCTCCGTCGAAACCATCATCGAAGCAATCGAAAACAGTGCAGGAGATGATGGTGAGTCACTTTTGATGAGAAAGATTGAGAGTATCGGTAAACCGCTCAAAGAGTGGAATATTAAAATTTATCGTGGAATCTTAACTGGTTTTAATGAAGCATTTATTATCGACACGGCAAAAAGAGATGAGTTAGTTACTCGTGATCCAAAGTCAGCCGAGATTATCAAGCCTATTTTACGTGGTCGAGATTTAAAAAAATATGAAGCTAATTGGGTAGGATTTTATATGATTGGAACTTTTCCAGCATTAAATTTGAATATAAATGACTATTCAGCTATCAAAGAGTATTTAGAAAATTTTGGCACCAGAATTGACCAAAGTGGTCAAAAGGGAAGCCGTAAAAAAACATCTAATGCGTGGTTTGAAACACAAGATCAAATAAGCTATTGGCAAGATTTCAAGAAGCCAAAAATTATTTGGGCAGAACTTTCTGATACACAAAAATTTACTTACGATGATAGTGAAATTTATCCAGATAAAACGGTATATTTTATGCGTGGTGAAAATTTAAAATATCTCTTGGCTATTTTAAATTCAAAAGTTGTCAAATGGTATTTTAATAAGATTGCTGCAACTACTGGAATGGGCGCAACAATGTGGCAAAAAGCAAAACTCGAACTTTTACCCATAGCCATAGCAAACGATGAAACATCCTTTGTCAATCTTGTCGATGAAATTTTAAATGCCAAAGAAACCCTCAAAAAGTACAAAAAACACTTCGATAGCCTAAATGCGATTGATAAAATTGAGATAAAAGAGGCGACAGAAAAGCTAGAGGCTAGAGTGGTCGAGTGTGAAAAAGAGATTGATGCGATGGTGTATGCTCTTTATGGGTTGAGTGCGGATGAGATTGGGATTGTGAGAGAATAATCCTAAAACAAATTAATAATAAGCTATAGTTATGATGTGAAAGCGGAAACGTGAGTAGCAAGACAATAAAAGGGGTCAAGATGAAAGCGTTCATCGACTATCTCTTTAAGATACTTCAAATCATCCTTACGGTGATAAGAATACTCAAAGAGCTAGTGTAAGGGTCGTACCCCTTACACATCCTTTTATTACAAAAATTATACCACAAAAAGGAAACACAATGCTAGATTTTATCAAAAATATCGACGGTGAACTTATCCTGACCCTACTTCTCATTATTCAAGCCATTCAACACCACCGCCTTGAAAAGCGTGTAGAAAAAATTGAAAATGAAAAAGCCTAAACGTATCATCAACGTCCTCGTTGGGAATGTAAATTGATGGTATACTGTGTCAAATTAATGGAGGTTTCATAGTGATAATTATTTCTCAAACATTAGAATATCGTTTCAAGCAACTTATAGAAATTTTGACTATAGAGCAACGTCGTGAACTCTGTAAACAAAAAGAGTTGCACTCAAATTTTTCTTCAATGGTAAAGTTCTTTCGAGAACAATTAGAAAATGACATCATAAGTATTTCTGATATTGTCGAATTCCAGAAAGATTACCGTTTGTCTCGCGATGCGTTTTTGATTGATAATGACAGTGCTTCAAAAAGCATTGCCAACCTTTTCCTTTACTATATCTGTACTATTA
>CANMHZ010000093.1 GCA_947497635.1 Helicobacteraceae bacterium
GTGAGCCCTAAAAATAGGGAAAAGAGATCTTTTGGAGCCCGTATCACATATTGGCTCCAAAATACTATTGTCTTCGAAGGGTTAGTTAGCGTCAATAATCAGCTTTTTCTGGGTTTTTGCTATTTTTTTAAAGTCATCGGATTTACATACTCTAAAGATGTATTTTACTTGATAAGTAGTCATCCAAAATTAATCTCATAGTCTGTTCCGTATCCGATAAGCACTTTTTCAACATAGTTTTTCATATCTTGAGCAGATTTATAGGCATCAAATTCAATCCAATAATATTTCATGAACTTCCAAAGCATTTCAATATTGTTGGCTTTATGATCTCTTTTACAAAAAGATCAAAGTGTCCGATCACACCATTTGATGGTTATGGTAGATACCCATTAGTAAAAGATGTGTTGTGTATAAATTATTCCAGCGATGCGGAGAAGATTCTGCCTCGTATCGTATGAAAGAGAGAAATGAACTCCGTATTTATTTTCAAGATGGTTTGTCTACCGTGAACAATGACTTTACCAGCAAGGTGATAGAGCTGATGACGAATGGTTGCAACTGTATGGTGTTGCTTTGAGTGTTCAAGCATCTGTTTGAAAAGAATAAAGAGATTATGGCTTAGGGTTCCAATAGACCAGTAAAACGCATTGCTCATAAAATTGGAAGAGGGAAGATAAGAGAGATTGAATCCATTCTTGAGCTCTTTGATACGGTTTTCACTTTCATTACCTCTTTGGCGATAGAAAGAGACAATTTCTTGAGCGCTAAGTGATTCATCTGCATTGGTTGCAATGATATGATATTTCTCTTGGATGTATGATTGCAACTCTTCTTCAGTAAAGAGAGATTGCATTGTGGGCAATTGTGGAGTAATACTTTTTTTGACAACAATTAGACGAAATGCATTTTTAGCGTTAATCATCGTATGAAGAGATTCTCCTATGGATTCACAAGGGGAGAATTCTTCCCACTGCGTCATCTCTCTTATAGTGTTAAGAGCACTTGAATCAAGTTGACCTCCAATGGTGTAGGTGATAGCATTGTCATCACAGTAATCAAATAATGCAGCTTGATACGAAGCACTGTCGGCTCTAATAAAAGAAAACGTTTGTGTTTTTGGAAGTTGTTGTGCACATCGCTTCACAAAGGAGAGGTTTGTATCAGCTGGGACAATATTGCCACTGCGAAATTCGCTATGAATAATATAGCCACCATTAATATGACCGATCATCGGGGTAAACCCCGGAACTTTTTTGTAGGTGTATGCGGCAGTTGATTTATGAGATTCAATAACTGAAGCATCAATGTCTAAAACAAGAGGTTCTTTATCCAGAGTTTTCAGATGACGGCTTAAGAGAAAACGATTAATAGTTTCAATACCGTACACACCAGCTAAGCCAAGTCGTCCAAGCCATTTGCCGATTCCATCGGCGGTAGCTATTCGTTCCATCTTCAGTAGAGAACGTAACGCTTTATCACTCTTTATTAATCGTATATCTTCTAAAGAATGACCACCACTGTGAAGCATTAAGATTAATGGCATCATATGTTCGAAAGGGCTAAACCCTCGGTTACTTCTTGGAAGAGGTAAGTGCGTATTGATTTGCTTTTCTAACCCTATAGCTTTACAGTACTCTCCAAAAAGAATCATTCCCGCATTGGCGGTTAATCTATCTTGTGTCCCCTCAACAGAAAAATTTAAAAAAGTTTGTGCCATAATCCCCACCTTCTTGTTCGAAGAAAGCAGCACCCATTGGGTGAAAGAAATAGGTGCTGCAAATACCTCTTGTACTCCCCTATTTTACGACGTTTTAGCTTATAGTGTGATGGTTTCTATTTCGAGATTTGGGTTTAGTTACGTAGTCTACTCTCTCCCAATAATATCAAAAATATTGACACCATCAGGAAGTCGTGTTGTTCCCTCTCGGAAACTTCGGGTGTGGGAAATAAGCCGTTTGAAATGTTTGCGTAGATGATACGCATCAGGGACATTGGGGCGGAACCAATCCCCTTTGGCACTAAAGAGCCAATCGATCCCAGTCTTGACATCAAGCACGGAATAGCCTTGGGTGTCAATGAGAATTTTAATCTGTTTTGCCCAGCTCATTACATCAAATGGTTCTTCAAATTGGGGGTCGATAGAGGCTAGACGACGGATGAAATACTGTGCCATTTCAAACTCTGCTGATGTGGGTTTATTCTCTTCGAGTTGTGAAACATTAGCTATGACAGGTGCTTTGGAAGCCACTTCGCGCCGTACCCATTTTTCAAACTCCGCGTGCCAATCAAATGAGCGGCGGTTTTGAGAGCGTTGGTGAAAGTTGAAATCATCGAAAATCTCTCGTCGAAGTCCCTCACGATCACACACCTCCAGCGCATAGCCGTGAAGCTCTTCGAACACTTCATTGGAAAGGTTGAGATAATAATTACTGTCGGTGTATTGGGTCGCGACGAGAGCTGTTTGGGGAATGCTTTGTGCGGAAATGATAGCCTCTAAACGATAAAGGATCATTACTCCATCGGCTGTTTTCTCACGGGTTGTTTTGAGAATTTTTTTGACAACGAGACTATCAAGGGCTTCGACCACTTCCCGAGAACTGTGGCGTAAAAGTTCAGCGAGAAATGAAGCACTTAACGCTTTGGGTAATGCTCCCCAAATAAATCCATGACGTATGATAAGGGGAATCAATGAGCGTTCTAGTAGATTCAAATCATCACGGTCGATGAGAGAAGAGGGGATTATTATCATTTGGATTTTCTTAGCAAGACCCGTTTGGTTGGAGCTGCGATAGAGGGCTGTGTTTGTTTTCGTTCACGTTCTAGTAGCAGTAGCGTGTATTCGTGAGCAACTCGCGCCTCAAAAAGTCCTCGATCCAGCGAAACATAATCATAAATCCACCGTTTTGTAAGGATGCGAATTACCTCAATGTCAAGTGCGTCCAATAATGGCTCTACAGAGCCTGCCTCTTTGATCGAGGTGAAACGGACATTTTCAAATCGCTCTATAGCACTTTGTTCGCGGTTACGTTCATCGGTGATGCTGCGACGTAAATCGTACATCAGGGCATAAAGTTTTTGCGCCCGCTCGTAGGCTTCAAGTTCGAGGGGGGATCGTTCTTCTTCCAGTAGCTCATGGGCAATCAACGATATTTTCTCAATCCCTGTTTTGTAGGAAAAATCACGACTGGAGAGACGACGGAGAAATTCACTGTAGCGATTGGGGCTGATAGGGCGAATCAACTCATCGATGTGAGAGCGCAAGAAAACGTCCTCTTCGATTTTGAAATAGTTCATCAACGAGGTGACAAACTGTGTGCGGATTTGATCATCGGTTGGGATATATTTTTGCATTTGCGAAGTATAACATCTTCCTTATTCAACGAGGAATAAAAGTGTGGTAAGATAGTGAAGATACAAAAATAACAGGGAGTGTTTCTGTGCCAATAGATTCATCGACGCTAAAAGAGCAACTGAAGGAACGGTTACGTTCGAATGATCCAGAGCATCGTTACTACAAAAATATTTTTAATGCTACTACCGATATGATCGTTATTACGGACGGTGAGAGTATCTTTGATGCTAATACCTCTTTTTTGAATTTTTTTAACCCCTATATAGAGCGTTCATTAGAGCCTTTTTATTTCTCATCATTATTTGAAAAAATTGAGAAGTTTGGTTACGTCTATGAAGGGTATCAAGACAAGCGATGGTTTGAAACGATTTTGGAAGGGACGAAAGGGCATTACAGTATTGGGGTGATGAAAGATAATGTTTTGAATACGTTTAATATCACCCTTAACGCTTTGGAGCCGTTAAGTGATATGTATATTGCTACATTAACGAACGTAACGGATATTATGGGATATAAAACCACCCTTGAAGAAGGGATCAAAAGCAGTGTCGAGGATCGGAATAAAACGCAATTTTTGCTTGCCCAATACGACAAAGCAATTGAAGCATCAACGTTAGTGTTTAAATGCGATTTGAAAGGGACGATTACCTATGCCAATAGAGCGTTGAGTGAAATGATGCTGTATGGAAAGGGTGAATTGAGTGGTCGTCATTTTTCCGTTTTGCGTGGGGTGAATGTGAGCGATGAAAGTCATGATGCTATCTGGAAGAGGGTGCAAAGTGGTAAAATTTATAAAGGAACTTTTGAGATTGCGGATAAATTAGGGGGGGCTCATTATTTGGATATGTCATTTATACCTATTCAAGATCATGAGAAAAGAATTATTGAATTTTTTTCCCTTTCGCATGAGATAACGGAGGTAATGGAAGCCAAAAAAATGGCGGACAAAACACTTGAGGCCAAAAATAAATTTTTTGATCAAGTCTCTCATGAACTGCGTACACCGTTAAATGCTATTATTAATTTCACTGACAGTGCGTTGGAGAGTTTTGATGAGATTATGGATGATGAAGAGAGTCGAGATTTGGTACATATGTATATTCAGCGTTCCCATAAAAATTCCTTGCATTTGTTACAGCTGATTAATTCATTGTTAGACATGGCGAAACTTCGTGCAGGAAAAGAGCACTATCTGATGGCATCTACTGAGGTTACAGCATTGGTGAGAGATATATATGAGACGACCAGCGCACTGAATACAAAAGAGGCGCTAGAGTATCTCCTTGAGGTTCCTGACGCTTTGTTGTATATTCAAAGTGATGAATTGAGGTTGCGTCAGATTATGACGAATCTCATCTCCAATGCGATTAAGTTTACGGAATGGGGATACGTGAGGCTTTACGTTCATTTAGAGGCGGATGCGTGTTACATTGAAGTTGATGATAGTGGCATTGGGATTCCTGAAGATAAGCTAGATCACATCTTTGAGCCGTTTGAACAGGTTGGTGTGCATGATATGGGAACAGGATTGGGACTTGGTATCGTTAGTGAATACGCCAAAGGGATGGGGATGACGTTGGAAGTTGCTTCTGTATTTGGTGAGGGGAGTTGTTTTACCCTGAAAATTCCGATGATAAAAACTGAAGAGGAGAGTGTTGAATGGAAAAAATAAAGCTATTAATTGTTGATGACGTAGAAGATAATAGGTTGGTATTGCGGGCAATTTGTCGGAAACTTAGCGAATTTGAAATTTACGAAGCAGTTGATGGTCATGATGCGGTTGAGCAGTGTGACGCATTACGCCCGCATATCATCTTGATGGACGTAATGATGCCGCGACTTGATGGATTTCAAGCCTCAAAGATCATTAAAGAGCGCTATCCAAAGACGATTATTATGGCGGTAACGGCAGTCATTGATCCAAAGATGGAAGAGAATATGGCAGCTATTGGGGTGGCGGCATACATTCGAAAACCAATTGATAAAGAGTTGATTCGGTTAAAACTGCAAAGCTATGCTGGAGTGATTTCTCTAGGGGGAAAGGAGAGGGTAACGCATTCTACATCAGTTGCTCTTAATCCTTTTGGCGAAGAGGTTCGTAGTTTTAAAACAGTTTTTGAGATTCATAATATGGA
>CANMHZ010000094.1 GCA_947497635.1 Helicobacteraceae bacterium
CGAATATACTGTGCAGCTACATACGGTGCAACCGTACTTGCATATGACCAACCATAATTAGCTTCACCATACACAGCATTGAGAATATCCTGTGCATAATAATCCCATAATTGTAGTTTTAGCCCTTTAATACCTGTATAAACAGCTGCAGCAACGGTTACACCATCCGTATTTTTACCAATTGCGTATTGCCCCATATTCGTGAATTGACCGACATTGTTAGTAGCATTAGGAACGCCACTATAACCAGAAGTCAGTGCAAGTGTTTGCGCTGCTGCATCTGTGGCTGCATTTTGTAATGATGTACCACTTGTTGCTGGTTTATAATTATAAGCATTCGCAAACGTACCAGCTGCAAATTTTGTTACTTGAGCAGCAATCAACGTTGTATCTTTAACATCTGTATTACTTACAACATACGCTTCAAAAAGACTTGGAAGCATACGGGCATCATCACTTCCTGCCATAGGTGTGTCTAGCTTTTGACGACCACCCTTGAAGGTTGTGTTTCCATTTTTATATTGAAGATATGCTTCACCGAGATAGATGTCATTTTGATTTTTCGTACTTAAAAGAGTAGGATCTACTTCTCTCAAATTCGAACGATCATTCAAAGAAAACCCTATCGTTCCATATGCAGCTGCACCGAAAGTCAAACCATTCCATGCGCCCGTCTCATATTTCAAATATCCACCAATAGTATTGGCTTTTCGTGTATAGTTACTAGCCCCGTTATAGTCACGACTAATCGAAAATTCGCGGAATTGCCCGCTTACTTTTCCGTTATTAAATAGTTTCGCCAAATCATCGGCTGATGCGTTCAATACGAATACTGACGCCAAGAGTGAAAGACGTAACGCATGTCTCATTCTGACTCCTTCAAAGTTTTTTACTCTGTTATAATAAAAACAAAACGTAGCATGAACGTAGCAATCGGTAATTTAAAGTAATTAATCGTCAATAATTAAAATTTGGGCTAAACAAGTGTGTCAAAAAGTAGCACTATTGCGAACGCGGAATATCGATCATGTACCCTAATGCACGGATATTTTGGATGAAGTCTTCTTTTAAACTTTTTTTCAAACGACTTACTTCGGCACGTATTGTTGCATTATCAACGTACTCGTCGTCCCATATATAGGCACGAAATTGATCAAATTCGACAACTCTACCACGATTACGCGCTAAAAGTTCAATAATTTGAAGTTGCCGTTTTGAAAGATGCTGTGTTACATTATCACACATTAGTGTCGAGATGGAGGCATCATACGCATAGCTTTTTGAAAGACGGGTATGACTTTGAGGAATTGTGCAGCTTTGTATTACTTTATCAATGCGTAGGGAGAGTTCTTTGAGATGGAACGGTTTTTTAAGATAATCGTAACACCCCAAATCATACGCACGACTAATCCCCTCAATATCAACAAGCGCGCTGATATAAATCGCTGGTGGTCGGATTTTGAGAATATGCAATTGTTCCAATAAATCCAGTCCATCAATTCCGGGAACATTAATATCAAGAATGAGTAAATCAAAACTTTCTGATTTTATCTCTCTTAGCGCATCCAGACCATCGCTACAGACCATAATACGATGCCCCAATGCCACCAAATACTCGGCAATGGCTTCACTCAACATCCGTTCATCTTCAAGAAGAAGTATTTTCATCCATTCCCCTCTTTTTTAAATCGATAGTCAAAACGGGTAAAATCATCATTAGAATCAATTTTTATCTCAACATTCTCTTCATCGCATATTGATTTTACCAAACTGAGTCCCAATCCAAATCCATCTGTTTTTTTACGTTCCCGATAGTATGCTTCAAAAATCTTTTGCTCATCCTGAATTTTTTGAGAACGACTCTGAACCCAAAAATGGCATTCAACGACGCTACTGCTTACCCCTACCGTAATCACTTCATGACTTTTTGTATATTTAATCGCATTGGTAAGATTATTATCAACAACTCGCTGAAGCTTTGTTTCATTGAAGTGTATCCATACAGGGAATTCTGGTTTTTCATAATGAAAAGAAAGCGCAGAGAAATGAGCAACCTCATCAAAAAACTCCAACCTTTTTTCGACATATTCGCCCAAATCAATCCCTTTTTTCGGATACTCAACCTGATCTTTTTTCACAAGATAGCTCAAATCATCGTAAATACTAAAAATATTTTTAACCGCTGCTTCGATTTTAGCCAAATAGCGATTACGCCCCTCACTCATGCTAAACAACTCTATATTCGCCATAATCACCGAGAGGGGAGTATTGGTTTCGTGAATTGCATAACGGATAAACTGCTTATGCGATTCAAGTAACCCTTGTGAAAATCTCTGCTCCTCTTCAAGGGCGCTGTTCTTTAGCTCAAGGGCTTGAGTTTTAAATCGTACCCTATCTTCAAGACTCTCATTGAGTTGCTGAAGTGATTTTTTTTGATCTTCAATAGTCAAACCCATCTCATTCGCGTACTCAGCCATTTTTTTGAATTCACTAAAATAAAGTTCATTCGGTAAAATAGGTTCTGCTTTTTGATGAACAGATTCAAAAAACTCTAAAAATCGTTCCATATCTCGAATAATCATACTGTGAACAATTTTAGAAATTCCAACAATAAAACCGAATAATATCAACGCGAGTGTTGCAATCTCGACCATAACTTTAATAAGACGTGTCTTCGGAAGATTTTGATAAGAAAGGGAACTGCTTAGAGGGATACCCTTCGTAATTTCAAGCCCATTTTGCGCTATTTTTAAAAAGTCTTTATACTCATCATAAATAAGAAGTGAAGCAAAAACAACGGTAAACATAAGGATAAAAACAATCGTATAAAAATTAACTTGATTCAGGCTGATTTTTGACCACTTACGACTAAACCAATCACCCATACTACCCTGCTTTATGCTAAATTAAATGAGGAGGATATTATAACAAGGGAGTGCTTGACAATACCCAATCCTTGCGCAATCAAAGAATAACTTCACACTAACTTCACACCATTACTCTATAATTCACCCATATTTTAGTACTTCAAGGATTTTATTTGCGACTACCCCGTTATAGCTTATTACTATTTTTCCTTATTCCCCATTTATTTGGAGATACCCTTACTTTTTCGAATGCAGTTCAACAGTTTGTTGAATACAATTATGATTTACAAATTGCACGACACGAAGCCCAAAAATCGCGCGCTGATTTGATTACTGCAAAAGAACATCCGAATCCTATACTCAATGGTTCCTACGAATTTATGGATATTCAACACCATCTTGGCGATCAGGCACGTGGGTCGAATGCGCAAGTAACTCTTATGTTGGCGCATCCGTTTGAGACAGGAGGAAAGAGGGACCGACGAGTTGATCTTGCCAACCATGCGATTACCTACAATGATTTTATTGTTGACGAAACAGTACGAGAACAACTTACTGTTTTGGTTGATGCGTATTATGCTGTATTGAACGATCAAGCAAATTGGTTCAACGCACAAGAAAACGGCAAAATGTATGCTAACATCCTAGCCATTGCCAAAACGAAACTCGATAATGGCTTCCTCTCCCAAATCGATTATCAAAAACTTTTGCTTCAAAAAATTGACTATACCCGTGAGATTGAAAACAATCGTCTCGCGTTGGTACAAGATCGTGAAGCGTTAGCGGCATTACTAGCACTCTCTGCCTCGGACATTACCGTAACGGCTCCAGTAAATGCTTCGGATGAGCTTCAATCCCTTGATAGTTTTCTAGCCAAAGTGATTGAGCGTGCCGATTGTAAAGCTGCGAAACAAAATGTAGCGGTTGCCGATGCTTCTTTAAACCTTGAAAAAGCCATTGCTATTCCCAATGTGACTATTGGTGCTGAATATGCAAGTTTTGGTCCCTATTACGAACCGTTGCTTGGAGTAAATTTTGCTATGCCTCTTCCCGTTTATGATAAAAATGAAGGGGACATTGAAAAAGCACGTATCACAACACTCCAATCTGTCAATTTATATGACAAAACGCTCCGTATGGCAAAAGCAGACGTACTCCAAAACTATGAGGCCACTCAATCACGCTACGCTATTTATCAAATGATGATAGAAGGGTTCAAGAGCGCAAAAGAACTCAAAGAGAAGCAAGAAAAAATATTTGCTCTCAAAGGGATCTCTGTACTCGAACTCCTCGATTCCCAAAAAAATTATCGTGACTATCAAAAAAACCTAACCCAAGCAATGATTGATTTTCATAGTGCAACCGCACGCTTGAAACTCAGTTCAGGCTTATCTCTACTTGATTCAAAAGGACATTAATGCGACTCTCTCTTCTAGGCTTATCGTGTACAGCTGCTCTACTTTTACTCAGCGGATGCACCAAAGAACATACTGAAAATTCTCAAAAAATAGCCACCGTTCAAATGCCCGTAATTGCAACCGTATTGCCAGAATTCGGAACGTTTAGCACTCAAATATCAGCTACTGCATCCGTACAACCCTCCCCCGATGGGATTGTATCGGTCACCTCCCCTGCATCGGGAACTATTGATAAAATTCACGTCACTGTAGGTGATAAAGTCTCCCCAAAGCTACCCTTAATTAGCATAAGATCCTCGGATGTTAGCGATATCAAAAGCGATCAGCTTTCAGCCCAAGCAGCGTATACCCAAGCCAAACACGTCCATGAGATGAATAAAGAGCTTTTCAAACTCGGAGCCATTACCGCCAATGATTTGTCCCTCTCGAAAAGCAACGTAGAACAAGCCGATGCGATGGTGCAAGGTTACTCTCAGAAACTCAATTATTACGGTGCCACTTCCGGTCAAAGTTTAACCCTCCACTCTCCTATCAACGGTGTCGTCTACGAAGTAGAAACCCATTTAGGGGAAAAAGTAACCAATGATGCGTCGCAAATTCTGATTAAAATTGCGAATCCTCATAAAAAAGTGATCGTTGCTACCATCTATGAAAAAGATCTTGCCTCCTTTATCATCGGCAAAGAAGTCGAGATAAAAACGGATAATAATGCGTTTGAGCCTATTAAAGGAACGATAACCTATATCAGTGACGTATTGGATCCTGAAAATAAAACTAACAAAGTTTATATCAGACCCTCCGTTGATGTTCCACAATTACGTATAAATATGTTTGCAAGTATTGCTTTAAATGCCGATGTCAAAAATGTTTTCCGTATCCCTAAAAAATCGTTGCTCTTCAAAGAAGGCAAGTTTATTGTTTTTGTTCAAAATGGAACTCAATTTTCTCCTCTAACTGTTACCCTCGTCAGTGATGATCCAAAAGATGATTTTTCGCTGATCAAAGGACTTCCTGAAAATACCAAAATAGCCCTCGAAGCTATCGCGTTGGAGAAACAATAGTATGCGACGCTTAGCCAACTTTTTTATCGATAATTTTCTTGCCGTACTCTTGTTTACCGCCATTACCATAGCGGTGAGCATTGTCGTGGTACGTGATCTTAATATTGAAGCTTTCCCCGATCCTGCCCCTCCTATTCTCGAA
>CANMHZ010000095.1 GCA_947497635.1 Helicobacteraceae bacterium
ACCCTGTTTTTGTCTTTTTACCGTGGGGCAATCCCAATGTTTCAAATAATATCACCCCTAACTGTTTGGGGGAGTTGAGATTAAAGACGGTTCCAGCTACAGTATGGATATTTTCAGTAAGGGTTGTAAGCTCGTGTGCCACTTCTGTTTTAAATATCTCAAGAACATTGATGTCGATAGCAATCCCAGCGCGTTCCATCCCAAGCAAGGTGAGGAGAAAAGGAAACTCGACAGTATACGCTTCATCCAGTGCCTCCTGCCCTCCCTTAAGGAAAAGTTGTTCTCGTAATACTTCATAGAGTCGATAGGTGATATACGCATCTTCTCCTGCATACTTACACGCATCTTCAATGGCTACGGAACTGAAATTCTCCCCTTTTTTAACCGTATCTTTGAAATGGATCATTTCGTGATTGAGAAGATTTTGACTAAGACTATCCATACCTAAGGAACGGTTAGAATCACCAAGCCATGCCATAATAATAGTATCGGCGTAAATAGGGAGCGATTCAACCTCCAAAAATCGAGTAACGAAATGGAGATCAAATTTAAGATTATGCCCAATAACGCGGTGGTTAAAAATCTCACGTATCGCCTTACGTGCCACATCACGAGAAACTTGTTCCCCAACTCCTAAATAATTGTGCCCCATCGGAACATAGTACCCCGTTTTCCCCTCCATACTAAAACTAAATCCAACCAAGGTATCGGTATGAGGATTAAGCCCTGTTGTTTCGGTATCAAAGGCGATCAAGGAATCTTTTGGAATAGAGGAGAGAAGTCTTTCCAGTGCCGTATCTGTGTCGATAAGAAGTGTGCACCCTTGCGAACTCTCACATTTTGGTGTCTCAACCATCGTTATGACAGAAGGAGCTTGCGCAGGTTGTGACTCTTCAAAAAGTGCTCTTGCCTTGATAGTCCTCAATACTGCATTCATCTCATAATGAAGAAGCTCATCATAGATAGGGGCAAACGGATCATCAAAGTGCATTTTATACCCATCAAAATCAAGAGTTTCAAAAACATCCCGATGAAGCTTTACCAGTTCACGAGAACGAAACGCATCATCACGGTACGTTTCCAAAAGTCCCCGTATCCGTGGCGGCGTCACTTCATCCAGACGTTCATACATGCCATCCAGTGTTACGAACTGCTTTAAAAGCTTTTCTGCCGTTACTTTTCCGATTCCCTTAACCCCGGGGACATTATCCGCTGTATCGCCTATCAAGGATTGATAGTCAATAAACTGAGAAGGGTGTACTCCGTATTTTTCAAAACAGTGGGTCTCATTAAGAACCTTTTTCGTCATAGCATCAACGAGAACAACAACATCATCTTCAATGAGTTGATACAAATCCTTATCATGCGAAACAATTCGAACCAAAAAGCCTTTTTCTTTGGCATGCTTTACTACCGAAGCAATCATATCATCGGCTTCATATCCGCTCATCAATAGCGATTTATACCCCATTTTTTCAATCCAGCTGATTGCAATAGGAAGTTGTTTTATCAGCTCTTCGGGTGCTGGTTGACGATTAGCTTTATAGTTCGGGTCAATTTCAGCACGAAAACTAGGGCCTTTGGCATCAAGGGCGAAAATGAGATAATCACTGCTATGATCTTTGTGCAATGAGGCGATAAAATTAATAAAGCCTGTTAACAAACCTGTCGGAAAGCCATGCTTATTTTTAAGAGGTGGAAGCGCATAAAAACTGCGAAAAAAGAATCCGAATGTATCAATGATAGTAACTGTTTGTTGTGACATTAAAAACCAATCTTAATAAATGAAATAGTGAAGGATGACGTTCATGGTGAAATTTTCCACGAACGATTTTACGAAAAAAATAAAGTATACTACATCAATTTATCAAGAAATTCGTTGATTGTATTTTGCAAAGCCACTATATTAAGACCTGCTGCTTCCGCAATTTTAACTCCTTGAGTAATTGAACGGTCCGATAGTGGCGCATTGATCGGAATAAGATTTTTGATAACATGCAGAACCGTTGAAAATTCTCTTAACTCCTCAGGTGCCTGATTTGGAGTATCTGAGTATTCAATCATCTGAACAAAATCATGATCAAAGTTCCAATGGGTAAAAATAGCCGCTGTCACTTCTGCTGTTGTTGACTCTGCATAACTACGTTCTACTATTGAAATATCAATTGCTGTGTCAATTTCTGATTTAAAATTTGTCGTTAAATCTTCTTGAATAATTTCACTCGCAATAACTATTTTTCCTGTTTCTTGTAAAAAAGCAGCAAGAAAAAGTTTATCAGCTTTCGCTCGATCAATCTGAAGATACCAACGATACGCCAAACTCCCCTGCATTGAAGAAATTTCAGCAAAACGATCCGAACTGATTCCATAAGGCTCCATATCGACATTAAGAAGCTTTCGTACCGAGTTGCCTAAACCAATAGAACGAGTCATACTCATTCCAAATAACGAGACAGCTTGAGCAACACTTACAATCTCTCGTCTTAACCCATACAACGGTGAATTGGCAGCTTTGATCAAATTAGCAACAATCATCGGATCTTTTTCAACCGTCTTTACCAAATCACTGATAGATGAATTAGGATCATTGCAGATCCGTTGCATATCAATAACTGTTTTTGGAAGTGGTGGTAACGACTTGATACTGTTAATCATAGAACTTTTCATTATGCTCTTCTTTCATTATACTTTTTAAATAGTGCCATTATTATACCCTAACCAAATGGTGAAGCTTACAAAATTTAAATCTTCTACAACGTAATCTGCGTCCCAATACCCTCAGAGGTAAAGAGTTCCAGTAAAATCGCATGCTCAATCCGTCCATCGATAATATGAGCTTTTTCTACCCCCCCATCAACCGCTTCGAGACACGCATCCACTTTGGGAACCATTCCGCCACTAATTGTTCCATCCACTTTTAGAGTTTCTACTTGAGATTCACTTAATGTTGAAAAAAGCTCTTTCTCTTTATTCAACACACCAGGGGTATCCGTCATAAAAATCACCTTACACGCCCCAATCTCTTTGGCAATAAACGAGGCGGCAAGATCAGCATTAATGTTGTATCCCGGATGACCGACGATTGGGTCAGCACCGATAGGGGCGATAACAGGGATAAATCCTTCACGCAAGAGATTATGAATCACATCGGCTTTGACGTGCTCTACTCGTCCTGTGAGACCAAATTTGGCTTCATCTTTGGGTTTAGCCATCAAGAAATGGGCATCTTTCCCACTAAGACCAATTGCTTTCGCCCCATAGGAATTGAGCAGTGACGTGATCTGTTTGTTGATTTCACCGCTAAGAACCATCTCGACAACACGCATCACTTCAGGGGTACTCACCCGCTCACCGTCAATAAACTCAGTCGGGATATTCAAATCGCTCAAAAGCTGGCTGATACGATTTCCTCCACCATGGACAATTACTACTTTTACCCCAACAAGGTGAAGTAGTACAATATCTTGGGCAAATTTCGCTTTTAGTTCATCCGAACTTTGCGCCGATCCGCCGTATTTAATCACGACAACTTCATCACGGAACTCTTTGATAAACGGCATCGCATCCATAAGGGTTTTAACGGTTTCAATCTTGCGTTGCATAAACATAATCCTTTACAGTAGTTATTAACTCTTCATCAAGCTCCAAAGAGAGCATTAAGACTGAAAGAGTAAGATTAAAGTGCGCTATTTTAACAAAGTCTTTCTGAGTAATAAGCAAACTCGTAGCTCCTGTTCGACGAATAATACCTTGAAGCTCATCAAGAGTAAAAAAATGATGATCTTCAAAATAGATTTTTTCAGCTACTTCAGGTAAATATGGATTCAATCTCTCAGGACGTGCAATAGCGGTTACCAATATCATACAAGACGTTGGATTCAAGACGGTTACATGACGCGTAAAACTCTCCCCTTCTCTCACCATAATCACTTTTTTACCACTCCACAGTTTTTCACGATACGCACCACTAGGGAGGCAAAAAGTATTAGGGGTTTCAACATCAATCAGAAGATCAAGCTTATCAATTTTATGCTTGCCGTAGCCATCATCGAGGAACACCATCGTACATCCCCTGCATTTGGCTTCAATAATGGCAAGTTCACGCTTTTCACTAACAATCACTACGGCATTGGAAAGCGTTGTAGCATACAGCATTGCTTCATCACCACTCATAAGAGTATCACACAAGATAGTGCCATCTTTGACAGCAATCATCCCTTTACTTTTCCGTCCATATCCACGGAGTACAATAGCAGGTCTTTTAAAATGAGAAGCAAGTGCTATGACTAATGGGGTTTTCCCACTTCCCCCAACGGTTAAATTTCCGACGCTTACGACAGGTATCCCAAATTTCTTGGGGGTACTCAGACGATAACGGATAAAACTGAGTAAACAATAAATCCAGCTTAGGGGTAGAAGCATATAGGAGAAGATTTTTTGCACACGTGAGGGGTGATAGAGATAACTCTCACCCCATTGGACTAGCGAACGCTTCAAACGCGCGTAGACGCTACTTCCAAAATTGCCTTACAAATAGCATCCACCTCTTTATCGCTCAAATCGGCGTAATTGGGAATCGAAAGGACTTGACTAAAATTGCGCAGTGCCACAGGAAAATCGTTGATACGAAGAGAATATTTCGATTTATAATAGTTCATTAAATGCAATGGGATATAATGCAATCCTGTTTCAATACCCAACGTACTTAATTCACGTGCAAAAGAATCTCTGTTTTTATCAATTTTAACGATATAGAGAGAGAACGAGTGGTCTTCAGCTACTATTGGCAATCGAATGTGAGGAGCCTTCGCCAACTTTTTGTTAAAAATGGCTGCAATAGCTTTTTGACGCTCAATAATTTCATCTTGCTTTTCTAGCTGAACCAAAATCATTGCCGCATCAAGAGGGCTAATCGTATACTCACTCCCGATATCACTCACGTCATAAACATATCCGAGAGCATCATCATCTGTTGAGAGGGCATGATAACGTAACGACTTAGCACGCTCAATAATCTCCTCATCGTCACTCACCATCATCCCACCATTACATACATTACGTCGTAAATGAGGACTAAAATCAAAACAGGTAATCGTCGCACCAGTAGAACCTATTTTACGCCCCTTATACGTCGCGCCCAAGGCATCAGACGCATCTTCAACAATTTTTACATCGTACATTTTTGCAATTTCATACAAACGATTCAAATCAATACTTTGTCCAGCAATATGCGACACGATCACAGCTTTGAGCTTTTTTGATTTATTTTCTGCCAAATATGCGTCTAATTTCTCCAAATCAATGCTAAAAAGATCAGGATTAATATCAATAAAAATTGGTTCCGCATCAAAATGACGCACGACTTCAGGGACAGAGGGGAACGCATTGATCGAACACAACACTTTGTCCCCACGCTTCAAATCAATTGCTAACATTGCCAAATGCAACGCCGACGTACCATGAGAAGTCGCCAACGCATA
>CANMHZ010000096.1 GCA_947497635.1 Helicobacteraceae bacterium
GGGGGGACTAAAAGTCGCTTACCAAGAAGTCCTTAACCGTATTTTGAACTAATTCCAAAGGAAACCTATGAAAGCAATCATCAACGTATTTTTAAAAAATGGAGTCCTCGACTCTCAAGGAAAAGCGGTTCAACACGCACTTAGTGGTCATGGATTCGAAACAGTTCGTGATGTTCGTGTTGGAAAGCAAATCATCGTTGAGATGGATGAGAGTGATGAAGCGGTAGCAAAAGAGAAAGTTGCCCACATGTGTGAAGAGCTTTTAGCCAATATGGTTATCGAAGAGTATGAGATAGAGATCCAAGCATGAGTACAAAAATGAAAGTCGGTATACTCCAATTTCCCGGAACTAACTGTGAGTATGATACCCAACACGCATTTAACGATCTTGGATGTGAAACGGTCATCTTATGGCACAAAGAAGAAACTATTCCAGATGGAACAGATCTTGTTGTTGTTGCAGGAGGCTTTAGTTATGGTGATTATCTCCGTAGTGGTGCTATTGCCAAGATGTCTCCTATTATGAAAGCACTCAAAAAATATGCTCAAGCCGGAGGGAAAGTTCTTGGGATCTGTAATGGTTTTCAAGTTTTGACCGAAACAGGACTTCTTCCTGGTGCACTGAAACGCAACGAGGGGCTTCATTTTATCTCTCGCCATCATCACCTTAAAGTTGTTTCAAGTGACAATACTTTTTTACGCCATTGTACGCAAGGTGAAGTTGTCAATATCCCTATCGCACACCACGATGGCAATTATTTTATTGATGCTGATGGATTAGAGAAACTGCACGCCAACAATCAAATCTTGTTGCAATATACCAATGAGAACGGTGAGATTGAAAATCCTAATGGTTCTGTAGAGAGCATTGCAGGTATTTGTAATGAAGCCAAAAATGTATTTGGTTTGATGCCTCATCCAGAACGGGCAATGGAGTTATTACTTGGAAGCTGCGATGGACGACGTATGCTAGAGGGCTTTTTAAACCGTTGAAAACGATAGCCCTCCTTTTAGCATTATTACTTCAAACACTTTTTGCTGAGCCGTCCGTTCTAACTCCTGCTGATTCTGTTTCTCCCACGGGACAAGAGCAGGAAGCAGTATCCCCAGAGGATCAAAGTGTCGATGCATTGTTTTCTAATACCGCTGAAAATGCACCTGCTGTCACCCTTGCTTACACAAAAATTCCAAACCATCTTTATGTAGGAGAAATTTTTCCTTTAACCATAAAACTGACCCCCTCCGATATGGCTTCGGGAAATATTGAGTATACCTTACAAAATGAACAGGGGATTCGTATTTTTAGTCAAACTCCCCATCGTAGTGTTAAAAATGATGGCGTTTATGACACTTTTTATTTTTTGGTTCAAGCAAGTGCACTGCGTCTTCCTGATATTACTGCCAATGTCACTTCTACTGGAGGCGTTTCAAACACCCTCACAGGTTCATCTTTTAACGCCTCAACACTTAATCCACCTAGTACGTATGCCAATGTGTTAGCAGACTCATTCAAGCTCATTAATTACAAGACAACGGCGTACAATCAAGAGAGTAACATCGTTGTTTTCACCGTGAAAGCATCTCGATGTAATATTGCAACTTTTTCCCTTCAAAACGCGATCAAACAAGGCTTTGAGTCAAAACTTCCAAATCTGGAAGAATCGACAATGACCTATTATGCGATTATTCCCAATTCGGAACGGACACTTGATTTTACAATCTTTAATCTTTCTAAAAATCGATATGAATCCATTAGTATCCCTATTGTCGTCGATGATGATGCTGTCTCGACCCAAAGTGATCTTTCCCCAACGGATGCGCGCCATACCGAATTAAAAGTGGGAGCGGCTGCCATTCTAGCTGTAATACTTATAGCGCTGTTTTATTGGAGACGTTGGAGAGGATACCTTGTAGCTTCTGTAGCTCCTCTTTTTTACGTTGTTTTCGCACTACTCCCTAACTCAAATGTGTGTATTAAAAAAGATGCCCCCATTTATCTTCTTCCGATTAAAAACGGGACTATCTTTGAGACAACGCTTCAAGAAGAACATTTAGAATCTGAAAATACCGTAGGGGAATTTATTAAAATTCGTCTAGGAGATAATAAAGTGGGCTGGGTGCATGAACGTGATCTTTGCTCGAATTAGATGGCTTTATGCCGTAATCGTCATTTTCATAGGAATGACGTTGATGATTGCGACGTTTTATCTCCTCCCTAAGCCCTACGCTGTCAAATTTTCAGCATGGTTTATTCGATTTTTTATTTTCATGCCTGTACAAATTAAGGGGGTCATTGATCCCCAAGCCCAAATGTTTTTGATAAATCATCAAAGTGATATTGATATTGGTATTATGGAGACAATAACCTCTCACGATTTGGCATGGGTAGCAAAAAAGGAGCTTTTTGACATTCCATTTTTTGGACTGGTACTCAAGCTTCCTAGGGATATTGCCGTAGCACGTGAAAGTAAAACCTCTTTGGTTAAGATGATTAAGGATGCGAAAGTATGTCTAAATGAAGGGCGTACCATTACTATTTTTCCTGAGGGGACACGCAGTGAAACGGGGAAAATGAAACCCTTTAAAGCCGGTGCAAAAATGGTGGCAGACAAATATACCCTCAGAGTGCAACCCGTTGTCCTTATCGCAACCGCATCTTATTTTAGTAACAAGCGTAAAGATTTTCGTCCCGGAACGATTACCGCCCTATTTTTGGAGCCGTTTGTCGCCGATAAGAGTGATCCTGATTGGCTAAACAATACCCAAATTACCATGCAAAAGGTTTATGATGATGAGTTGGCAAACCATCCTCGCCATCGGTAGTGGTGCTTTTATCGGTGCTGTCTTACGCGCTTATCTCAATGGTGTCGTAAACCACCATTTGCCCCACACCCTCCCCTTTGGTACACTCTCAGTTAATCTCATTGGTAGTTTTATCATCGGAGCTCTTTTCGCTTATTTTAGCTACACAACACTCTTTAGTCTCCATGTTAAATCTTTTCTTACGACAGGCTTTCTCGGAGGATTAACAACGTATTCAACTTTTGCGGTGGAAACTTTTTTACTTCTTAGTGGCGGACATTTTCTTATGGCGGGGGTTAATATGGCACTTAATACCTTTGGAACCATTGCCATGGCAGCAGCAGGATATACTCTCTTTAAGCAGTGGTTAGCGTAATAACCTCATCGGCACACCATTTCGCAAGCGTGTGATCGTGAGTAATCAATAATACCCCCATCCCATCCAAATGCTCAACAATGAGTTTCATAATATCGAGCTGATTGAGATTATCAAGGGCAGAGGTGGGTTCATCGAGTAGCAAAATCTTCGGCTTCATCAACAATGCCCTCAAAATTGAACACCGTTGCAATTGCCCACCCGAAAGCTTATGGGGCAACATATCCAAATGAACCTCTTCCAGTCCCATTTGTCCCAAAAGCAATTCATAACCCTCCATCGATGTGACATCTCGGATTTGCTCACGAATGGTATACGTAGGGTGAAAAGAGCTATAGGGGTCTTGAAAGACTTGCGATACGGTTGATCCCTTAATAGTCCCCGACTGTGGCTTTAAACGTCCAAGGATAAGTTCAAAGAGGGTTGATTTACCTACACCGCTAGGGCCTACAATCGCTTTGATCTCACCACTATTGAGGGTTAATGAGAAATTGTCAAAGATTCTTTTCTCATGAGAATAGCCAAAAGTAAGAGCATCAATCTCTAAAACCGTTAAACTCAACGAATTTGCCCTTTGCCATATACTTTGTATTTATAGGTCGTCAACCCCTCTACTCCCATCGGTCCCCTTGCGTGAAGCTTGTTGGTACTAATCCCAACTTCGGCTCCGAAACCAAAAGCACCCCCATCGGTAAAACGAGTAGAGGCATTCACATACACCACCGCCGCATCAATCGCATCCATAAAACGCTCTGCCCTCGTAATACTCTCGGTAATGATCGCCTCCGAATGCCCTGAACCAAACCGAACGATATGACTAATTGCCCCCTCGACACCGTCAACGACACGAATATTGAGGATATTTGCCAAATACTCGGTATTAAAATCAACGTCGGTAGCTTCTGCCACCTCAATCACGTCACGTGTCAAATCACACCCTTTGAGCTGGGTATCTTCACGATCAAACGCCTCTTTAACTATTGGCATTAACATAGGGGCAATAGCTCTATCCACCAACAATGTCTCCATAGAATTGCAAACTCCTGGACGTTGTACTTTCGCATTAAGGGCAATGGCGATTGCATTGTCAATATTCGCTTCTGCATCAATATAAGTATGACACAATCCCTTATCGTGTTTGACGACAGGGACACTAGAGTTTTGACTCACAAAGCGTATCAATGCCTCTCCACCACGAGGGACGATTAGATCCACATATTGATCCATCTTAATAAGCTTTGCTACCCCTTCACGTGATGAATCGGGTAAAAGGGCAATAAGCTCTTTGGGAAGATTATTACGAACTAATACCCCTTGCAATGCCTCAGCAATAGCGATATTAGAGTGCTCCGCCTCTTTCCCCCCTTTGAGAACACACCCATTGGAGCTTTTGAAACACAATGCAGCGGTATCGGAGGTGACATTCGGACGGGACTCATAGATAATACCCACCACACCAATAGGAATAGAGACTTTCTCGATTTTCAGCCCAGCTTCGGTCACCCACCCCTCTAACACACGCCCAACAGGGTCTTTCAAAGCAGCAATCTCTTCAACTGCAACCGCCATTGCTTCAATACGCTTCTCGTCAAGCATTAGCCGTTCTTTTAACGATGGGGCAAGATCCTCTTCTTGAGCTTTACGCATATCAAGGGCGTTTGCTTCCATAATATTCATTGTGTTAGCACGCAAACTTTGCGCCATCTCACGTAAGATACGGTTACGCTCATTCCCTGCCATTGTGGCAAGAATACGACTTGCTGATTTTGCTTTTTCTAAAAACTGTTCCATAATTATTTCCTCCTTATTATGCGTGTAATCTTTGTACAATACTCTCTTCTACAAAGCGGTTTAACGACACCCCTTCTCGTAAAGCCTCTTCGTATGCCGCTTTGTGTAACTCAGGTTTTATACGGATATTAAAAACCCCCTTAAATGGCTTTTCGGGTGGTATCCCCTGCTCTTCACAGGTTTGTAAATAATCATCTACCGTTTCTTGAAATGATTGTTCCAAATCATGGGCATTATCCGCTTCAAACGTCACAAGAGAACGAATCATTTCAACTTTTCCCCAAAACACCTTATCTGCTTGTGAATAATGCAATGAGCCAATATAGCCTTTATAGCTAAGCGTTTCCATGGTCTAATCCTTTTAATACTTCTTGTACTTGTCTAACAACGTACTCTTTTAAAATATTCCCCGGATGGGGCTTATGAATACTTAATACGAGTTGCTTCGTTACATGAACGAA
>CANMHZ010000097.1 GCA_947497635.1 Helicobacteraceae bacterium
CTATACGACACTTTTCATGAAAACGACTATCACCAACAGCAGTTACTTCATCGATCAAATAACAATCGAACTCAATCGCCATAGAAAGAGCAAATGCAAGCCTTGCCCTCATTCCAGCAGAATATCGCTTCACTGGCTCATACAAATACTGTCCAAGTTCCGAAAATTCTTGTACATAGGCTATCTTTTCTCGATAATCGACACCGTAAACTCTACAAATAAATTTAAGATTATCAATTCCCGTCAATGATCCCTGAAACCCACCTGCAAAAGCAATCGGCCAAGAGATTTTCATTTGCCTATTTATATGCCCAGCTGTCGGCTGTTCTACTCCACTCATCAGACGAATCAGAGTCGACTTCCCGGCACCGTTGCGTCCTAAAATCCCGATTTTATCTCCTAAATTAATTGTAAGATTTATATTATCCAAAACCGTACGATGACCAGAATGAGTAGGATATATCTTTGTAATATTTTGTAATTCAATCATTCTGGTTCTACTCGTCTACCAGTTTCGCGCACAAGCGCAAGAC
This sequence comes from Helicobacteraceae bacterium, assembly GCA_947497635.1. Lineage (GTDB taxonomy): Bacteria > Campylobacterota > Campylobacteria > Campylobacterales > Sulfurimonadaceae > Sulfuricurvum. The sequence continues at coordinate 534 of CANMHZ010000097.1, forward strand.
CAAGTAATGTTAAAATTAAATTAACTATCATAAAATAGATAGGGTCTTCATAAGTAATAACTGCATGACCAAAAAAACCATGCCGAATCATTTCAGTACCATGAACCATAGGAAACCACAAAACAACTTTTTGAGCTATTATTGGAAGCCAGTCAACCATAAAAGCAGCCCCTGATAAGGGAAATAAAAGATAAGTAGCAACATGCCAAATACGATCAAATGTTTCTGATCGTTCTGATATTGCACCAACAATTAGACCAAGAGCTGCCGAGAACCATATAAGAAGCAACCACCCTTCCATCATTAACATAACATCATTAGGTAACAATATTAATCCGACAGAAGAAAAGCACAATGTTAAAAAAATTAATGACACCGTAGCACCAACAACTTCAAGAACAATTCGTGCAGTAAAAATATCAAGTACCTTGACGTTACGATGATACATAAGACTAAGATTTGGTTCAATTGCTTTTGAGCAGCGATTGGCAACGTTCCGCCACAATAAAAGTGTTGAATATCCTGTTAGAGCAAAAGCAGCGATTGGCATATCACTATTATGATTCATTTTCATTGCACTCCACAGTGCCACAACGCCAAGCGTAAACATCATTGGCTCAACAAATAACCATAAAAACCCGATATTATGTCGCCCATATCGAGTAATAATTTCACGCATTAGTAATGCACCAATAACACGAAGTTGAATGCGTAGTGATTTGCGTAATGTTGTGTTCATCCGATTATTCCTGATGTTCCCGAACACCAGCAAGCAATATTGTTAGAATCCCCCACATAATAAGCCCAAGTATAAAAACAGCTGCAATCGAACGTATACGCCGTGGTTCAAGCGCAATATCAGGAGTATTAGGCTGAGAAATTCGTTCTAAATAAAGGTGCTGTCGCAATGCTTCATTTCGTGCACTTTCTAGTGATGCGAGAGACGCTGCCAGCTGTTTACCTGCAAAATCACGTTCAAGAACCAGTTGCTCATATTTCGATGATTTTTGCGCCAAAGAAGTGTTGCTTCCCGTCACTTTTGCTGTTTCGGATGCGATCTGAGATGTTAAGTTTGCTATTTTGTTCTGCAACAATGCGACTTGCGGATTTTCAGGCGAGAGACTGATCATTTGAGAGAGCTGTGCACGAGTGGCTATCAATTCATCTTGGATCTTGGACACCAACTGAAGCTGAAGTGACGACTGCTTTTCCGGATCAAAGACTGATTTGGCATCACGGTAGTCTGATACTGCCATAGATGCCGCTTTTGCACGTGCCATCGCACGCGCTACTTCATCTTCTGCAAAACCGATCATATCTGCACGACCGCGCTCATTGAGACGATTAATAAGCTGTTCACTTATCGACAACAGATGTTCATTGATCTTTTTGGCTTCATTAGCATCAAACGCCTGTACGCTAAGGGTCAGAATCGAGGATTGCGAATCTATCGTTATTCCTACTTGTTTTTGATAATATTTGAACAATGCTTCAAAACTATTATTCACTCCAAAACCGTCAAATCGACTAAATTTATCGACATTGGTGTCACTATAGAGTTTTCGGTAGCTAAGGTTATGAACCAACGAAGTAAGTGCATCACGAGAAAGGATGTAGTCACGAGCTGTATAAACATCATCATGCGCACTACTAAGACCCGTGCTCTGCAACATCGCCCCAAGACCTGAAACCGTCGGTTTGTCCGGTGCACGAACGACAAATTGTGATTCGCTGATATAAATATCAGAGGCAATCACCCCGTAATAAATGGACGCAATCAAGGTTGGTACTACAACAGTAGCTGCAAAAAGACGATGTTTTTTTAAATAATTTAATGCTAAAGCCAAAATTTATCCCCGTTTATAATAATCACTAATGCGAGTTATATCATCTTCGCCTGTATACTCACCAACTTGTGCTTCGATGAGAATGAATTAATATTTCTATTATACTGATTTAATACTTAAAAAAACAGCTAATCACTTCTCCATAAAATCATAAACCCCATCAAAATGTTCTAAATTCAGTAATAAAAGTGATTGTGAACGTTCAATATAAACATCATAAAGCAACTCATTATACGAAGATTTTAAGAGGGTGAATGCTTCAATCGCTTCGGTAAATTTCCCTGCATAATACAGTTGCAATGCAGTGTGAAATTCATCAAGATTATGTTGCATTTCTTGCTTAGGAATTCCGCTATCGATGACTTCATAAATCTTTATCGGAAGCAATTTACCTTTGACTCTGACTGTATCAAGTTCACGTATAATATAGGCTGATTCTAACTGTTGATACGTAAATTCTGAGATAATAAGACGTACGTGATAATGTTTGCATAAGCCTTCAAGGCGAGATGCAAGGTTGACGGCATCGCCTATAACTGTATAATCAGATCTACCTGTAGAGCCAATATCTCCTACCGTAACCATCCCCGAATTAAGCCCGATACCAAAATCAAGACGAACACCGAATTTGGCATAAAATTTATCACTAAGAGATTCTCGTAACGCTAATTGATGCAAGGCTGCTTGCACTGCGCTATCGGCATGATGCTCCACATAGTTGGGTGCATTCCAGTATGCCATGATCGCATCCCCGATAAATTTGTCAATCGTCCCGTGAGAATCAATAATGGAGGCTGCCATCGTTGTCATATATTCGTTGAGAAAAGAGACGAGCTTTTGAGGAGAACCCAACTGTTCGGAGATAGTAGTAAAGGAACGAATATCGGAAAAAAAGATGGTAACTTCCACCTCACGGGTACTAAGAGCATCATCAATATCTGTGGAAAGCAAATCGTCCATTACTTGCTTGGATACTTTTTGGGCAAACTTCTTCTTGACCTGCTCTTTTTGGCGATGTTCAAATACAAAATTCATCCCTAAGACAGAAAGGATGGAAACGGAAAGCGTCACAAGGATGAAAAAGAGGTTGATAATGATATGGTGGGTAAAAAGGAGATAATAGTTGAGATAAAGCAGTACCCCAAAAAGAATCACATATCCCACGATCAATCCAAGTGGACTCAAACGAGTGAGAGGATAAAAAACGATAAAGGAGAGAAAAACAATCAGTGAAATTTCGGCAACTTCACTCCATTGAGGACGTTGAAGCATATCGTGATTGAGGAGATTGTCGATAACGGTGGCTTGAATCTCAATACCGGGGATAATATTATCAAAAGGGTTGGAGCGCAAATCCATCAATCCGTATGCCGATGTCCCCACAAGGACGAATTTTCCAGCTATTGCCCTTTTATCAAACGTGTTATTGACGATATCAGAGGCACTGATATAACGAAAGGTTTTCCCAGGACCTCGATGATTGAGATAAAGTCGTCCGTTACGATCGATGGGAATTTCCCTCTTACCCGCACGTAAAGAGGCAAGTCCAAGAGGAGAGTAATTAATCGTAATTTTATGCTCATCAAAGGCAATTCGGAACATTTCAAACGCCAAAGAGGGGTAAAGCGCATCCTTATATCGCATGATAAGCGGAACGCTTCGGATACTTCCTGTCGCATCGGGGACGTTGTTGATAAACCCGCTTGAATAGGAACTGTTTTGGATGGAGGGGATATTGGTGAGTACCCCATTGGGTTCAAGGAGATACTGGGTGGAGGGGATATTTTTTTCGATAAAAATAGCGGGAATATTTGGGACTGTGGCAGATGAGACCTTATAACTGCGGTCAAAATTGAAAATATAGCCTAAAATCGTCGGGGTATCATGAATGGTTTGCGCCAAGAGGGTATCGTAATTGGGGAGGGAACGATGAAGATGAAATTGCTCACTAAAACGGTGAGGTGACGTTTTGTCCTCTTCAGAAAAGACAATATCAAGTCCTATAATTCCCGCCTTTGCCGCTGTGAGATTTTGAAGCATTGTTGCAACGATGGAACGCTCCCATGGCCATTGTCCAATCGTATGAAGACTTTTTTCATCAATATCAACAATAACAACCTCTTGGGAAGCAGACGTAACGCCCCGTGCTAGAAAAAGAAAATCTCGAACTCTGTCGTCGAGACTTTGATACGAGGCAGGCAAAAAAAGATACGCATAGATGATTGCCCCACTCACCACCACAAAGAGAAAAAATTGAGTGAGTCGGTAGGTGAGTCGCATTAGGGACGGATATTCGTCGTCATACTCATTGCCGAATCGGTCAACACATCTTGCATATTTTCCTGATTCCCTTGGTCAAAGGATTCATCCCAATTGAGTATCCCACCGCTTTTTTCAGCAGCGATAAGAGGCGGTGCCGTCTCATCAAAGGTGTAACTAAAAATAGTCGAAATATGAAATGTTTTTTCCAGATTATTGGCAAGCGCTGGGAGGGTAAGATTTTCTTTCAATGTATCTACAAGCTCTGGAATATAGAAACTCTTCTCTAAAAAAACCTTCAAATCTTCGGTGACAAATTCACGTAATGTCCCCATAATCCCCTCTGCACTAAAGGGAATATAGGAGCCTGCTGGGACACTAGCGGTATTATTATTGCGATCAAATACATCGACTACCCCTTGCAAACAAAAGATAGAAAGGATTCCGTTGGATTCCATATCGACCGTAAAATTGGTTCCCCTAATCCCGATTGTTGCTGTTTTGGTTTTGACGGTAAATTTTTCAGGAGCGATTTGACCGATTTTGCCACTCATTACCCGTATCGTCCCCGAGAGGACATTAAATTTAGCATGGGAACCATCGCTACTGTCAAACAAATACTCATCAATAGAGAAGCGGCTTTTCTTCCCGACAGTGATCACGGTACTGTCATTGAAAGTGATTTGTACCTTTGAATTTTCATCAGTACTCACCACATCATTGGCTTCAAGCGCAACCCCAAGGGTAATGGGAGAGAGTTTCGATAAAC
>CANMHZ010000098.1 GCA_947497635.1 Helicobacteraceae bacterium
ATATGCGCTTCACCATTGACGTAATAGATAGGGGTTGTAATGTAGTTTTTGTTCATAAAATATTCCATGCTTTCAATTTTATTCTATTCTTTAAAAGTCGAATCCGCCCGTTTCACCCTTGGACATACTCTCATACACAGCACGTACATAGAGTGCTCGGATGGGGCATCCGAGAAGTTGAGAGCATTTCAAACAGCTGTCAACTCCTTTGGATGTTTGACACTCATTCAATGCTTGTTTTGCTTCATCGAGTTTCGCTTCGTAAACATCATTAGTTTCGTGCATAAACGTCTTCGACTACCGATATCTCGTATTTGGAACCAAAAAAGCAGGGAGACGTATCATGAACATGTCGGGTGATACACTCTAATGCTCTATTTTTCCCATCGATGGCTGATCCGCCTGCTTTTTCAAAAATAAACGCAAAAGGGAATACTTCAAAAAGTTGACGCAATTTTCCCTCAGGTTTATCGGTCGCACCGGGATAACTAAACAATCCGCCCCCTTTGAGGAGAATTTGGTGTAAATCTGGAACCATACCCCCCGAATAACGTAAACGGTACCCTTGAGCAAAAAAGGAATCAATCATCTCTTTATGATAAGGAGCCCAAAATTGTTGTGTCCCTCCAGGTGCATTGATCTTCCCTTTGTCATTCAAATGAATCTCTTTGACGTATTCAAATTCACCCTCTTGAAGGAGATAGAGTTTCACTTTTCCTTCGTGAGCAAAGACAAGCTCAACGCGAGGACCATAGACAACATAACAAGCTGCAATCATCTTGCTACCGATAAATTCACCTTCATAGATACCGAAGATAGAACCGACACTAAGGTTAACATCGACAAGGGATGAACCATCAAGAGGATCAAAGGCAATAAAATAGTGCCCGTTTTCATTAAGAACCATAGGAAATTCTTTCTCTTCACTAGCGATGGTATGAACACCCTCAACATGACTTAACTCTTCTTCAATAATCATATCACTTTGAATATCCAGCTGAAGTTGAGTTTCTCCAGAACTATTTTGCTCTTGTGAATAACCAATGTCTTTGACATCAATAGCCCGTTTAATACGGATTGCACTGCGTTCAATTGCTTCTAAAATTTCTTTCATGGGAGTACCTTTGCGTTGTTAAATATCCAGTCGATAACAGTATCGGCATCGTTAAGATCGAGTATATCAATAGTATCGGGTAAATCATAATCGCCGATACTAATCGTTTCGTCAATGGCGAGCGCATTCATATAGGGAAAATAATCAGTATCTATAGTGTTTCTAAAAATACTGATACGGGGAAGGGGGAGATTCTTAAGCCCTTCGACTAGCAGTACGTCAAACTCTCCAAATAATTGCACAATTTCATCGAGCTCTTTTTGACGTTGGGAGAAGAACGTGGTACGAGTAGGAGAGGTGACAACCACCTCGGCACCTGTATCACTAAATTTATAGCTATCTTTCCCCGCTACATCAAACTGCGCTTTATCTTTGGGATCATTTTTGATAATCGCCACTTCTAAATGGTGCTCATGGATGAGCTTACGTGCAACTTTTAAAATCAATGTTGTCTTACCGCTATTGGAGGGACCGGTAAACGCAACTGCTAAACGTTTTTTCAAAAAACACAACCTCTGATAAAATAGAAAATTTATTATAACACTTTTACGCTTTGTGAGATTTGACGTTGCTTATTAGATTGCTTCTGAGCCTTCTATTAGTTACTATTCACGGAACTTTTGTTAAGATAGCGCATTAGAATACCCAAAAGGAGTGATATGAGATTTTCAATCATAGCTTTATGTACGATTGTTGGCTTTAGCGGTTGTGCACAGAAAGGGGCATTTGATATGTTCAAGATGGATGAGGCTCATGAACGTTCAGTAGAACAGCTGCGAACAGGAGCTATTTTAGAATCGTTGGAAACCAAAGCACTTGTCTCTGCCATTTATCTTAATCCTGTTTATCCCCAAACGTATACCGATGGGGAGTATTTCATTGGGGCGTTTTATTTTAGTAAAGGGCTTCGTAATGTTAAAAAATGGGATATTGAGACATTTGGATATAGCCTAACACTCAATGGAAAAAAAGCTACATCAATCGAAGAACTAAAAGAATCGGATCCTAAACGGGCGCTTATACCCGTTCAAAACAATTGGAATAAATACTATTTTATTCGCTTCGATTCTGTGCAAGAGGGGAATTTAACACTGGTTCTCGAAAGCAATCAGACAGGCTCGGTTGCACTAAGCTATCCAAAAGGGAAGTAATCGTTACTTTCTCACCCAATATTTTTTTATAGATAACATAATTGGCAAGAACTCGCTTGCCATATTCACGGTTCTCTGTATTTGACATAAGCTCCATACTCATAAATGGCTCGTGTTCCCCTGCTAAAAATTGCCCAGTGTTGATAATTAATCGTTTCGTTGATCCCAATCCACCATTATAAGCATACGCTTTCAAAACAGGGTTGAAGAGGGTTCGATCAATATGTTTCATGTGTTCAATGGCGTAAGGGATATTGTAAGCAGGATTGAACATATCGTTGTAGGAAGTTACTTTTAAGGGGAGAGCTTTCGAGATGCTATCAACATTAAAAGGCATCAGCTGCATTAATCCAAGGGCAAATGAGCTAGAAATCAATCCCGGTATCATTCGTGTCTCTTGTCGCATCAGAGCATACAAAAATGCTTTTTGGTCTGTGGAGAGATTTGTCATATATTGATCGTAAGGCATCGTGAAGTTATGGATGAAAGGGGTATAGGTGCGTTCGATAATATACGCTTGAACAGCAAGGGAACCTTCACCATCATAGCGATTGATAAGATCAACAACATTCTCTTTTGTGGAAGCCATAATTTCGTCATGCAACTGATTCCATTCGAAAGGATTGTCCCCTTTGAAACTATTTTTTTGACGTGTGGGGAGTGTTGTAAAATAGTTTTCGGCTTCTACCCCCATTTTCTCTTTCGCCCACAATGCGTACATATTTAGATCAAGACTTTGAGCGAGGGCTCTAAGTGTTGCTAGCTCAGGCTTAAGTTGATAAAGCCAAAACGTGGTTCGATCTTGATCCATTTTGGAATTTGCTAGATTCCGTGCTTCATTCAGATGGAAAAGGGCATTATCGTTACGCCCATAGTGAAGCGCATTGATGGCTAGATAAAAATGGGTTTGAAAATCAAAACAGCCACCACTTACTTCAGACAAAGAGCGTTGCGCTAAAGGCATTTTTGGATCCGTAATAACGCTATAGGCAAATTGTCCGAAACCTTTGGAGGCTGTGAGCGATTTAAGGGTATCGATATCTATCAGATGATTAAAATGTTCTTGGTGGTAAGCAGGTGAAGTGATTAAATAAAGCTTGAGCGATGGGGTGGTCTCACTAAAGGGGGTGAAATGATTTGCTAGATTCATTGTTCGTAGCCATTGAACGTTTCCAAATTTATTTCCGAGTTTCGTTGCCAGCTGTTCTCGTTCACTATCTTGAAGACCTTGAGCTTTTTCTGGGGTGAGGGCGAGAAACAAACAATCATCGGCTTCAATCGTTAGAAGTTCGGTTGCTGGCTTTTGGAGACATTGTGCGGTATAGATGATCTCGGTTTCATTGGTTTTTTTGGCATAATCCAATAAAAAACGGGTATTGACCCGCTCCATTTGGTAAAAAGCATCATTTGCTTGTGTTGCGTTAATGTCTTGGTGAAGAAATTGCCAAATGAGAAAGTTTTTTTCAGGTGATGGGGGCTCAATTGTGATCTCATCCAATGTTACATTGGCAAAAGCAGATGAGAAGAGGGCTAGGCAAAGGAGGAGTGAACGCTTCAAGAAATCACCATCGCATTGATTATATTAATCAAGATGACATCGATGATATTGAGTGAAACGATCAAAATTATGGGAGCCAAATCAAGTCCATTAAAAACCGTTGGCATCATCCGTCGAATCAGGGCGTAAGCAGGCTCTGTAAGACGATGGATGATTTGGACTATGGGATTATAAGGATCAGGACGAACCCACGAGAGAAGAGCCCCAATAATAACGATCCATATATATGCGGTGAGGAGTGAATGGACAATACCGCCCAAGCCCGATACGATACCTGCCATCATTTGACTACCTCTTTGAGATAATTTTTGAGATGGGTATAGAGATCATTTAATTCAGGTCCGTGTTCTGACCCTCCGATAAGAATGCGAAGTGGTTTGAAAAGATTCTTCCCTTTTAAGCTTGAATGTTGCATTAAATAAGTTTTGTACGAGTCATAATCATCAAAATGAGGAGCCTTGATCGTCAAATCGCGAAGAAGTTCAAATCCCTCTTTGTATTCATCAGGGACGATTTTAGGGGCAAATATAGCGCTTATTTTAGAACGTAACTCTTTGAGTGTGCTCACTTCATCCAAAAATACTTTGGCAAGTCGTCCGATATCCTCATCGGCAAATCCGACGTAGCGAGAGAGCTCTTTGGGATCAAGACCGCGTAAATGTTCGCGGTTGATAAATTTGAGTTTATCAATATCGAAATGGGCAGGGGATTTGGAGATTGTGGTGAGTTCAAACCACTTGATCGCTTCTTCGAGTGTGAAGATTTCATGCGGAGTTTTGTTCCCCATTAGGATGAGATAATTGATAATTGCCGCAGGTAAGAATCCCTCTTCCAAAAGCCATTTGACACTGGAAGCATCATCGCGCTTGGACATTTTCTTACCTTCATTGTTGAGGATGATGGGTAAGTGGGCATATTCGATAGCACGATCGTATCCCAATGCTTGCTGTATTGCCATTTGTTTTGGGGTATTGCTAAGATGATCTTCTCCACGGATAATAAGAGAGACATCCGAGAGCATATCATCCACCGCACAAGCAAAGTTATACGTCGGATATTTATCAGCACGCATAATGATAAAGCTATCTATATCTTCAGGGGCAAAGGTTGACTCCCCTTTGATAAGATCAACAACCGTGAGAGAGTGGGATGGCTTTTTGAGACGAATCGTAAAGGGAGCCATATTATCGATTACTTGATCGGCGGTGAGGTGCTCACACGTATCATCATAACGGTAAGCTATTTTATTCTCTTTTGACTTCTCTCTCTTACTTTCAAGGGTTTCAGGGGTACAAAAGCAGCTAAATGCCTTTTTGTCGTGTAAAAGTTGCAGTGCCATTGCACGGTGAAAACGGAGATTATTGCTTTGAAGCTGATGTTCTTCGTGGGTAATCCCAAAAAGGGCAAGAAGTGCAATAATTTCATCTTCTTTACCGGGGATATTACGCTCTTTATCGGTATCTTCGATACGGATTAAAAGAGGTTCAGAGCGTTTTTGGGACATAATATAGTTGAAAAGGGCGACTCGAAGATTGCCAATATGCATATCTCCAG